>NZ_JAKSYQ010000090.1:0-43098 GCF_022829665.1 Methylobacterium sp. E-041
CGCGAGGTGCTCGGCCGAGACCCGCGCGGGATCGGGATGCAGCGACTCGCGTCCGCCGGCGGGGAAGGAATGGAGGGTGACCGTGTCCCCGGACGCGATCTCGAGCACCGGCGGCAGCGCGGCGTCGAAGTAGCCGAGCACTATCTTGTCGGGGGTGGCCGGGATCTCGTGATGCGTCGGCATGTGCGCTCCTGATGTCAGACGGCGATGTGGCGGGTGAGGTCGGCGTGGCTGATCGCGCCGCGCTCGCTCCGCTCGACGATGCCCCCGCGCGAGAGGACCACGACGGAGTCGGCGAGGCGGATCGCGAAATCGAGATACTGCTCGACGAGCAGCACGGTGATCCGACCTTTGAGGCCGGCGATCACTGCCTCGATCGCCGAGACGATTGAGGGCTGGATGCCCTCGGTCGGCTCGTCGAGGAGCAGCAGCCGCGGGCGCGTCGCCAGCGCGCGGGCGATGGCGAGTTGCTGCTGCTGCCCGCCCGAGAGGTTGCCCCCGGGCCGGTGCCAAAGCTCGCGCAACGCAGGAAACAGCGCCGCTGCCTCGTCCACCGCCCCGGTGCGCTCCAGCCCGTGAGCGCGGGCGGCGACGCGCAGGTTCTCTGCGACGGTCAGATCCGAAAAGATCTCGCGGCCCTGCGGCACCGTCGCAAGCCCGCCCCGCGCGCGCCGATCGGTCGGCCAGGATGCGATCTCGTCTTCGTCGAAGGCGATCCGCCCGCGGCTCGCCGGGATCAGCCCGGCCAGACACCGCAGCAGCGTGGTCTTGCCCGCGCCGTTGCGGCCGAGCACTGCGAGGCAGCTGCCCGGTTCGATCGTGAGCGCGACGCCGCGCAGCACCTGCGCGCTGCCGTAATGCTGGTCGAGCCCCTCGACCGTGAGCCGCATCGGCGGTGCTTCGGGCATGCTCATCGGCCTAGAAACACCTCGATCACGCGGGCATCTGCCCGAGCGCCGCGCATCCCGCCCTCGTAGAGGGTGCGGCCCTCGTGCAGCACCGTCACCCGGTCCGCGATGGCCTCGACGAAGGCCATGTCGTGCTCGATCACCACGATGGCCCGGTCGGGCCTTCGCAGCGCGCGGATCAGCGCGGCGGTGCGCTCGGTCTCCGCGTCGGAGAGCCCCGCCACCGGCTCGTCGAGCAGGATGATCCTGGGGTTCGAACCCAGCACCATGCCGATTTCCAGCCACTGCTTCTCGCCGTGAGCAAGTGCCCCGGCGAGTGCGTGCGCGCGGGGTTCGAGGCCGATCTCGCCGAGCACCGCCCCGATGCGCGCGGCGCGCTCCGATGCCGGGAGCCCAGCGCCGCAGCCGATGTCGAGGTTTTCGTACACCGTCAGCGCCGGGAAGACGCTCGGCTTCTGGAACTTGCGCCGCACGCCTGCCTTGGCGATCCCAGCCTCGGAGCACTTGGCTAGGTCCAGGCTGTCGCCGAGCATCACCCGGCCGCGGAGGGGCTTGGTGATTCCGGAGATCACGTCGAGGAGCGTGGTCTTGCCGGCCCCGTTCGGGCCGATGACGGCGCGGACCTCGCCGGCATCGACGGCGAGCGATAGCGCGGTCAGCGCCCGGAAGCGGCCGAAGACTACATCGAGCTTGTCGACCAGAAGGGCGCTCACCGGCCCCCTCCGTTGCGCAGCCATGTCGGCTTGGTGCGGAGGGAGGCGAAGTCGAGCAGGCCGTTCGGCAATGCCAGCACCACCACGAGCACCAGCCCCGACAGGATGAAGGGCCACGCCTCCGGCATCGCCGCACTGAGCCAGAACTTGAGCGCGTTGACTGCAACCGCGCCGATCACCGCACCGCCGAGACGGCCCATCCCGCCGATCGCCACCCAGACCGCGATCTCGATCGACAGGTCGGGGGCGAGCACCCGCGGGTTGATGATGCCGACCTGCGGCACGTAGAGCACGCCGGCCAGCGCCGCGATCATCGCCGAGAGGCACCAGATCCCGAGCTTCAGCCGTGTCGTGCCGTAGCCGAGGGTGCGCAGCCGGGTCTCGTCGTCGCGGCACGCCAGCATGCGTCGCCCGATCCGCCCCGCCACCAGCGCGCGGGTGCCGACGAGAACCGCCGCCAGCGCGCCGAGCGAGGCTAGGGCGAGGCCCGTCGTCACGGCCGCCGAGCCCATCGGATATCCGAACAGCAGCGGGAAGCCGGTCATGCCGTTGTTGCCGCCAAGCCCGGTATCGTTGCGGAACATCAGCAACATGGCGACGTAGACGAGCGCCTGGCTGATGATCGAGAAGTAGACGCCGTTCACCCGCGAGCGGAACGAGGCGAAGCCGAAGACGAAGGCGACGGCCCCCGACAGCGCCATCGCCAGGAACAGGGCGTAGGGCGCGTTGGTGAGCCCGGCCCAGTAGGCCGGCAGCGTCTTCCAGCCCATGAACTGCACGAAGTCCGGCGCGACCCCCGTCGCGGAGAACGCGTGCGACAACAGGTGCATGGCGCAGACGTAGCCGCCGATGGCGAAGAACAGCCCGTGACCGAGGCTGAGGATTCCGAGGTAGCCCCAGATGAGGTCGAGCGACACGGCGAGGATCGCGAAGACGGCGAGTTGCCCGATCGTGTTGACGACGTAGGGGGCGGGCTTCAGTCCGACGAGCACCAGGCAAGCAGCCAGGATTAGCAGCAGGATGCCGACGAGGAGCGGTTCGTGAAGCCACGCGGCCGGCCGACGCGGACGTGCATTGACCGGGGACGGCAGGCTCTCGGCTGCCCCGCTCATCGCCGACGCCTCGCAACGAATAGGCCTTCGGGGCGTCGTTGGAGGAACACGATGACGCCGATGAGCACGATCACCTTGGCCGCGACCGCCCCGTAGAACGGCTCGATCAGCACGTTGGCCCCGCCGATGCCGAGCGCCGCCACCACCGTCCCGACCACGGTGCCGACGCCGCCCAGGACCACCACCATGAAGCTGTCGACGATGAAGGTCGCGCCCATGCCCGGATTGACGCTGTAGATCGGGCATAGGGCCACTCCCGCGAGCCCAGCGAGCCCTGAGCCGAAACCGAAGGCGAGGCGGTCGACCCGTCGGGTCCTAATGCCGAGCGCGCCGGCCATGTCGCGGTTCTGCGTCACCGCGCGGATGTCGAGGCCGAGCGGCGTGCGCTTGAGGATCAGCAGCGTCGCGGCGAGCGTCACCGCGGCGAAGGCGATGGCGAAGAGCCGGTTCCAGGTGACGATGAAGTCGGCGTAGAGCGGGACACCGCCGCTGACGTAGGACGGCATGCCGAACTGTAGGTTCTGCGAGCCGAAGACGACGCGCACAAGATTGATCAGGAACAGGCTCACCGCCCATGTGGCGAGCAGGCTCATCAGCGGCCTTCGGTAGAGGTGGCGTAGGATCAAGGCCTCGACGACGATGCCGACGCCGGCCGATGCCAGGAACGCGACGGGAATCGCCGCGACGAGGTAGAGGTCGATCAGACCCGGCGCGACCATCCGAAAGGCCTCCTGCACGCCGTAGGCGGCATAGGCGCCGACCATGATGAGCTCGCCCTGGGCGAGGTTGATCACCCCCATCAGCCCGAAGATGATCGCGAGGCCGACCGCTGCCATAAACAGGATGCTGGCAAAGCTCAGGGCGTTGTAGGAGAGCGCGAGTCCGTCGCCGATGGTGACCGCGCGTTCGACCCGCGCGATCCCCGCATCGAGCGCGGCTTTGAACGCCGGATCCGCGGCATAGGCCGGATCGGTCCGCAAACTCGCGAGCCGGGAGCGTGCGGCGCTCGACGGGGCGTCGGCGATGGCGCCGATGGCCGCCCGGCGGCGCGCGGGCTCGGGGGCGTTCAGCGCGGCGGCCTGCATTGCCTGAACGATCGCGGCGCGTAGAACCGCATCCGTCTCGGCGGCGCGGGCGCGCTCCAGGATGGTGTCGGCCTCGGGCACCGCTGCGGCCCGTCGCTCCAGGGTGGCGAGTCCGGCCGAACGCTGGGCGGTGCTGGCGCCGGTGAGCAGCGCGACGACCCCAGCGCCTGTCTCGACGAGCCCGCGTTGGCGCAGGCCGAGGACCGGCGAGCGTGCGCCGGCGGCCGACTGCGTCGCGCCGGTCGCGGCATCGCGGCCTTCGCTGCCCCCTGGGCGATCGAGCAGGACCGACGTATCCCCGACGCAAGCGAGCCGTCGGTCGAGCAGCGCCCGCAGGATGGAGCCGGAGAACGCGAGGTCGTCGGCGCTGGCGGTGGCGGCGGATCGGACAACATCTTCCGCGCCGCGAGCGAGGCCGGCTCCGTCGCTGCAGACGGCCCTGGCGAGGGCCGAGCGGTCGATGGGGTCCGCAGCGGCCTGCGCCATGGAAGCGGACACCATCAGGATCAAGGCGAGGGCGACCCGCACCCCGCGAACGAGAAACGACACCGGTTGCGGCAACTCAGCCATACGGGCTGAACGGCACAGGCTTGGGGGCATCCGGCGACTGCCACAAGACGTCGAAGCCGCGCTTCTCGTTGACCGAGCCGATGAAGATCCCGCGCGAGACGTAGTTGTTCTCGCCTGTCATGGTCAGCGTGTAACCGGACGGTCCCTCGTAGCTGAGCCCCGCAAAGGCCTTGCGCACCTCGGGCACCGCGAAGCTCTTCGCCTTCGCGGCCGCCAGCGCCCAAAGCTGGACGCTGTCGTAGGCCGACACCATCGGATCGATCACCGTGTCGGCGCTGAAGGGCACGTTCTTGGCCTTCACATAGGCCGCCCAATCCGAAAGGAACGCCGCGTTGCGTTCACCCTTGGCGGCCTGAAGGTATGCCCAGCAATTGAGATGCCCGACCAGCTTGGTCGTATCCAGGCCCTCCAGATCCGCCTCGACCATGTCGAGGCCGAGGATCGGCACGTCGGTGGCGAGAATGCCTTGGTTGGCGAACTCGCGTAGGAAGTCCGGGATCGAGGAGCCGACGACAGTGAGGACGACGATCGGCTGGCCGCCGGGCTGGGCGGCGAACGTGCGGATCTGGTTCACCAGCGTCTGAAAGTTCGAGAAGCCGAGCGGCACGTACTCCTCGCGCCACGCGCTCTCGGCGATGCCCTTGGACGCCCAGTATCCCTTTAGGATCTTGTTGATGGTCCGCGGCCAGACGTAGTCCGAGCCGATCATGAAAAAGCGCTTGGCGGACACGCCCTCGGACCCCATCAGGTAATCCACGGCCGGCAGCACGGAACTCGCCGGCGGCGAGTTCACGTAGACGACGTTCTTGGAGTTCTCCTCGCCCTCGAAATGGAGCGGATAGAACAGCAGGCCGTCGTTCTGCTCCACCACCGGCAGCACGGATTTGCGCGACACCGAGGTCCAGCAGCCGAACAGGGCGGCGACCTTCTCCTGTTGCAGCATCTGCCGGCCGATCTGCGCGTAGAGCGGCCAATCGGAGGCCGGATCCGAGGTGACGACCTCGACTTGGCGCCCGTTGACGCCGCCCTTGGCGTTCAGCTGGTCTGCGGCCATGCGGACGACATAGTTGAGCCGCCCCTCGATGTTGGCCATCGTTCCAGACGATGAGAACAGGCAGCCGAGCTTGACCGTCTCTACCGCCCAAGCTGGGCGAATCAGGGCTGGGGCGGCGAGAGCCGCGGCGGTTCCGATCAAGCCCCGTCTCGTGAATTCTGCCATCGGACCCATGCCCCTGCCTCGCTGTCGGATTGTCCGGGCGCGGGGCTGTGCGCGGAAGACCAAAGTGACTGCAGGCATGGCGGCGGCGTGCGCAAATGGCCGGCATGGCGCCCGCCCTGTGGGCGCGGTCGTGCCCAAACGTCAAAATTGCCGTTTGGGCGTCGGTCCGGCTCTTGCAGAGATCCGGCATTCCAAGGCGTCGAGCGCGCCGCGAGGACTGCTCTTGCATCGCGGCGACCGGACGGCTCCGAACAGGGAAGCTGCGCATGCGTCGATCCCGGCATACCGACCAGGAAGTGGCGTTCCTCCTGAAGGAGGCCGCAGCCGGGACCGCCATCGCGGAGATCTGCTCCGCCGCGCACGTCTCGATCGGTACGTTCTACCGCTGGCGCCGACGGCTCGGCGGCCTGCCGCCGGAGGGTGTCGAGCGGCTGGGGCAAGTCGAGCGCGAGAACGCGAGGCTTCGCGACGAGGTCCTGCGCCTGCGCAGCGCCTTGCGCACCGCCTCCACTCACGCGTCCGATGCCCGTCGTGCGCCCGGCGCGAAGCCGGACAATCGTATACCAGCGCCCGTGCATCATCGCGGCGGTGGCGCCTCCGTCGGTCGCTATGCCTTCGTCCGTGGAGCGAATTGACGAACCACCGCGGCGACGCCGGTCGACGGTCACGTCCGGAGGCTGTCGGAATGTGAAGGGCGCCACCACGTGATCCTGACGCGAGATGATCCAGGCGCCGTTGAGCGACGTCATGAACGGGCTTACAGCACCGCTCGGGTGAAGCCGTCGGCGCTGAATTGATCGAGCGGTCCGACGGCACTAGGCCGGGACCCGGCATTCAGGCGTTTGGGCGCTTTGGCATCAGACCGGCGGCGGCAGCGATGTAGGCGATCACGTTCACGACGACGGCGACGAAGAAGGCATCGATCAGCACAGAGCCACGGGCGGCGAGGATCCCTCCGATCGAGCTCGTGGCCACGAGCCCCCGCACGGGCGACGGCGGTGTTGAACCCCTAGGCCAAGCTACTGTAGCGTTCGTCGCCGGACCCGGCCGCCGCGCTCGTGAGCGGTGCCACGGCATAGGCCATGCCGAGTGCCGCGACGAAGGTGCCGGGCAGAACCGTCGACCCGTGGACGTTGTGTCCGCCGATACGCAGAAGCAGAGGGAACCCGACCGCGACGGCCAAGGGACCTGCAATCAGGCGGGGTCTGGACGCGATCCGGCCCGCGAGGCCGCTGAGAACCAGCGAGCCGATGGCGATAACGAGTGGTAGCGGCAGGAGCGCCACCCCGGCGACCGTCGAACCCGAATGTCCGAGAGCGGAGACGGTGCGGACCGGGCGGTCTTCGTCCGGCTTCCGCGTGTGAGGCGCCGCATCGATCCGCCGCGATGCTGGAGCGTCATGACGTCGGAGCGTCGTGATGCCGTGGCCCTTCGGATCGAGGCGCGACGGTTCTCAGCTCGTGTCCCGGTACGGCGGCAGGCGGCCGCTCTCGCTCAGCACCGCCTCCGTGCCCTCGATCAAGAGATCGTTGACCTCGCAGGTGCGTGCAAACGAGCGTTCCGTCGGGCGCTGTAGCAGCACGGCCGGCCGGTCGACCTTTGCGCGCCGTGTTGCCTCGCGGCGTGACGTGAGTGCGCCGCGCATCAAGATGCGCACGTCCGTGGTGCCGGGCATTTGCGGTGACCGTCTGCAAGCAGCTACAAGTGATGACGGTCAAGCTTAGGCATGACTGCTTGATTCGAGCAAATCGATTGTCAGTCGAGCGATTCGGATCCGCACCGACGTCTTGGCTTTCATCGACGATGAATCGCCATTCAGAACTGCTTAAGCATCTTGGGCTTACGAACTCGTCCGCCCTTCCCCACCATTGCCTGCTCCTGCTGCCTGCTGCTGACGGCCGAGCAGGACGCCGGAGGTTGCCTTGGTTTGGCGTATGGCGTTGCCCGAGCGTGATCCGAACCGGTTCAAGCGTCCGCCCTATGGTATGGCACTTGGACTTGCAGAACGGATGGCATGGCCAAGTCTCCGAAGCCCGGTGTGATTATTGCCAAGCTGCGGCCAGCGGATGTCCGGGCCCGTAGTCCGGCACGCCTTGCGGCTCCGACAGCGGGCTCCGATCGGCCTGAGGAGAGATGGGCCAGTGACGGGTTCGGGAAAGCAGGGTCGGGCCACTCGGGGGCATCGGGGCTTCCTCGTCGGGGTGCGTGGGATCCGAAGGTGGCCTGGGCGTTTAGCCCATGAAGTGCCAGGCGGCCTCGGACGTCGTGCGCTCGTGGGAGACGATGCCATCGGGTCGGAGCCCGACCTCGTCGATCCGGGCCTTCTCCGAGTGGTCGAGGGCGAGGTCCCGCTCCTTGGCGGCGGCGGCGTGCTCGCCGTTCGCAAGATGCCTGGCGGAATGCCGGTAATGGGCGGCGGCCCGGTCATGCTGGTGCGCGGCTTCCTCGCAGATCCGTGCCATCTTGCTCATCGCCATCGTCCTTCCCCCGAATTGGTGCCCATCAGCCGCGTGCGGCCCTCGTCAGCCGCGGACCTGGCTCTGCGCCATGTCGCGGTCCCAGGTCGTCCTGGCCGCCTCGTGGGCGGCGCGGGCGGCGTTCGCGGTGGCCGTCGCCGCGCGAACGATGGACGCACGCGCTCCGGATGCCGCCCGACGCATCGCCGCCATGTTGGAGCTGATGGAGGCCGCGACGGCATCCTGTGATTTCCGCACCGCCGCCTGCGTCGCCTCCACGGACTTCTGCGCGGAATCGGCGGCCTTGCGCATCGAGGCGTTCGCCGAGACCCCCGCCGCCCTGTTGGCCGCGGCGATCTTGGTCTCGGCCCGGTTGGCGGCCTCCGCGGCGTCGGTGACGAGCTTCCCGATCATGTCGGCGGATTGCTTCGGGGCACCCTTCACCGCCGCCTTCGAGGCCTGCATCGCGAGCCGGGCCGCCTCACGGGCCGCATCGGCGGCCTCGTTCGCCTCGCGCCCGGCCTCCCGCATCGTCGCCGCGGCATCCGTGGAAGGTGCCATCGGCGTTTGCGCCATCGCCGTCGTTATCGTCGTCAGGGCGAGGAAGGTCGCAGTCAGTACCGTCGTCGTTCTCATGTCGCGATCCATTCGTGGTGTGGGGTGTAGACGGCAGGGCGGGCCTGCCGACGGGGGCGTTCTCAATCGACCTGCGGGGTCTTGGAGGCGACGCCCCAATAGGCGTCCGCCTTCGCCGTCTGCAGGGCGAACGGCTCCGCCTTGACGAACCGGCCCTCGACGATACGCGGAGCCTGGTCCATGGCGTCCTTGGTCGTATCGAGGACGAGGATGTTCAGGTTGGGCGAGACCTTGAACCGGTCCCACGGGACCGCGACGTGGCGTTCGCCGAGGCCGAAGACGCCGCCGCGAGCGACGACGAGGTAGGCGATCCCGCCGCCCTCGGGCCCCATGACGATGTCGTCCACGCTGCCGAGCGCCACGTTGCCCGGCGTGCGCACCTCGCTCCCGAGCAGGTCGTCCGACCGGAAGGCGACGGACCGGCTCACGACCGGCCGCGCCAGCGAGAGCTCCTGCTCGCGGAAGCCCAAGGCGTTCGCGACCCGGAGGTCCCGGCCCTGAATGCCGGTCTTGTACCGGTCGTAGCTGGCCTGGATCTGGACCAGCACGTCCTCGCACGGCTGCTGCCTGCCGTGGCGCGCCAGGATGTCGGCGGCGGAGAGGAGCACCCGGACCTCGTATCCGGGACGGGCGTTTGCGTACCCCATCATCGCGGACGCGGCGCCCATCGCCATGCCGTTGTTCCCGGCCAAGCCGCCGAACCAGTATCCGCCGAGGGGATAGCCGTATCCGTAGCCCGACCCGCCGAGCCAGTAGCCGTCTTTCTCCATCCGGGCGTCGAAGGCCTTGAGGTGGTCGAGGCAGGCCTGCGCCGGCTTGGCATCCGTCTCCGCCATGGGTCCGGCCTTCGGCTCCTCGGCGGCCCGGAGCGGGGCCATCAGGGAGAGCGAAACGACCGCCCCGAGGGCGATGGATCTGGCTGGCCGTTGCATGTTCGTGTTCCGGGTTGTCGGGCGCCCAAAGACTGCTCGCCCCGTTCATCCCCCGGGTTTGCCCCTTCGGCCCCCTCGATACTTTGTTCTGGATCAAGTCCGGCCCACGTCGGTGGGTGAAGGCGCCTTGTCAGGCGCCGACGGCCCGCACGTCCTCCTCGTTCGCGCCCGGTGGCTGGAGGAGGTGGGCGAGCGCCTGGAGGCTTTCCGTGATGTGCGTGAGCACCGTCCGTATCCTCGGCGTGTCGCGATTGTCCTTGTGGACCAGCAGGAGGATGTCGGCGCTGGGCGGTTCCGTCGGCACGTCCATCCGGATCAGCCTGGGCTCGTCGTCCCCTCGGAAACGGGCGAGGCAGGCCAGCCCGCCGCCGCTGGCAGCGGCCTGCACGGCGGCCTCGTGGCTGCTCGTCTGCAGGACGACACGGGACATCGAGGCCATCTCGGTCAGCCAAGCCGACTGCGTCATCTCCTGGCTGTCCTCCATCTGCGTGATCAGGTGATGGTCCGGGCAGCCCTCGGCGAAGTTCAGGTCGCCCCGTTCCCTGATGTAATCCGACGTGGCGTAGAGGCCGAAGGCGATGCCGCCGATGCGCCGCACCACGAGGTCGTTCTGCTCGGGCTGCCGCATGCGGACCGAGATGTCCGCCTCGCGCATCGCCAGGCTGAGTTCCCTCGGGTTGGGGATCAGCTCGATCATGATGTCGGGATGCCTGGCGTGCAGGCCGGCGAAGCTCGGTGCCAGCAGGTGCGCAGCCATCGTCTCGGCGCAGGTCACCCGCACCAGCCCCCGCAGACGGCTGTCGCGGCCGGTGACATCCCGCTCAAGGGCCAAGGCCTCGGCTTCCAGACGCTCGGCCTTCTCGCGGACTTCCTTCCCGGCCAGCGTCGGCACGTAGCCGTCGGGGGTCCGGTTGAGCAGGCGCACCGCAAGGGTCGCCTCCAGCGAGTTCAGGCGCCGTCCCACGGTCGATTGCGAGACGTGGAGCACCTTGGCGGCGCTTGAAAGGCTGCCGTGCCGGACGAGCGTCAGAAAAAATCTCAGGTCGTCCCAGTCCAGCATGTGCTCCCCGCGATCCGTTTTCGCATTCCTCCTCGTCAGCTTTGGTGGCCGACTTCGTCGCGGATGAGCCTATGCTGAATGGCAGGAAATCACCACGCAGGAAATATTTTCGCCATCCGAGAATTCTCCTGGCCACTATTTCCTTCCTGGAGAATTCGATGGCACCACCACCCGTCAAACCAGGTCTTGGAGCCGCCGCCCCCATCGACAAGCGCGAACTCCAGACGGTGATCCACCAGGGCAAGGCCGACCCGACCGCCGTCCGGACCCTGCGCTGCCGCACTGTCGCGCAAGGAAGGCTGAACCAGCTCAATTACATCCGGGACCTGCCGCCGCAGCCGGTGACGGAGTACGCGCCCGAGGGCCCGCTCGGCGAGGCCGCTGCCCCGAACGGCTCCGAGGCCCTGCTCGCGGCCCTCGGCTCATGCCTTTCCATCGGTATCCACGCCAACGCCCTCGCCCAGGGCATCCGGATCCGCTCGCTGGAACTCGACGTCGAAGCCGACATCCACATGACCTCGGTCTGGGGCGGCGGCGACCGGCAACCGAGAACCATCGGCTTCGAGAGCATCCGGGTGTCGGTGAGGATGGACGCCGATGCGTCCCGAAAGGCACTGGCGGCGCTCGTCAGGCATACGGTTCTATGGTCGGCAGTGGCGAACACCCTTCACAACCCGGTCCATCTCGACATCGCGCTCGCACCCGCCGCAGCCGCCTGAAACGAGGGCGGACATGACCGTCACATCGTTCCTTTCCGCGTTGGGACAGCGCCGCGCGAGACCTCGGACAAGAGTGGAACCGCCTCCGATCCTTGGTTCGCCGCCCGCCGTGTTCCACGACCGGGACGTGCACGGGGTGGTGATCCTCGATCGGCTTGCCACGGAGGCGAAGGCGCATGCGGCCGCGTTGGCCCTGAGCGAGGAGCGCCTCCGCTTCACCCAGGAGGCCGGACGCATCGGTTCCTGGACCCTCGACCTCGCGACGATGTCGCTCGACGCATCGGAGGGATGCAAGGCGAACTTCGGACGCGATCCCTTCGCACCCTTCACCTACGAGGCCTGGATCGAGGGTGTCCACGCGGAGGACAGGGGACGCATGCAGGGAGCGGTCTCGGCGGCCATCGCCGGGGACACGCAATACGACCACGAATTCCGGATCACCTACCCGGACGGGGCGGTTCATTGGATACACGCCCGCGGGCATGCCTCCTACCGAATGGACGGGACGGCCCTGACCATCGCCGGCATCTCGCTCGACATCACCGACCGCAGGAGGGTCGAGGCGCACCGCGACCTGCTGGCGAAGGAACTGGCCCACCGGGTCAAGAACACCCTCGCGACGGTGCAGTCCATCGTCCGCCAGACCCTACGCAGGTCCGCCTCCCTGGAAGAGGCCGAGACCATCCTCGACGCCCGCATCCTGGCGTTGTCCGCCGCGCACGACGTGCTCATCCGCGACACTTGGGAGGGGGCGACCTTGGGCGAGGTCGTCGCCGTCGCGCTGCGCCCATTCGGAACAGACCAGGAGGGGCGCTTCACGTGCCGGGGGCCCAGCGTCCAGCTCGCCTCCCGGGTCGCGCTGGCCTTCGCCATGGCCCTCCATGAACTCGCCACCAACGCCGTCAAATACGGAGCCTTGTCCACGGCGGCCGGAAGCGTCCTGCTGACGTGGGACATCCTCGACGTCGACGGCTTGGAACGGCTGCGTTTCACCTGGGAGGAGGCGGGGGGACCGGCCGTCGCCCCGCCGACCAGGGCGGGCTTCGGGTCTCGTATGATCGAACGCGCCCTGGCGGTCGAGATCGGCGGGACCGCCGAGATCGATTACCGCCCGGCCGGCATCCTCTTTTCGGCCACGGCGATCCTGAGCGAGATCCTGCGGTTCGATTGAGTGGCGGACACAGATCCTTGGTCTCGGGATGCAAGCAAAACTGCATTTCCGGTCGGCGCTTTTGGTTCCGCACCCTGACGCCGCATGCACGTTATACTTAGGCGTAGACCGACCTGGATTGCCCGCTCCGAAAGGTCACAATGTTCAGGGCCGACGCCTTTTCCGTTCTAGCCAAGTCGGTCACGACCTTGCGTGACGGAGCGGAAGACAGTCGTGCCTGGGACGACGTCACGGTCCGATTGGCCGCCGGCGTCCTGCAGCGCGCCTTCACGCTCGACGAGGGTGCCCGGAACCACTTCCTCGACCTCGCCCGGCATGCGGAGCGCGTCCGTGCGACCGAACGCTGGCGCGGTCGCTGACCCGACGTATCTCCCTGGCCGTTCGACGAAGCCTCACCGAACCGGAAGGACAGAGCCATGTCGATCCATCCACTTACGGTCATTCCCGCACCCTACCGGCCCATCCCGAATTCGCTCCTTCGCAACGGGGTCGGAAAGGCCCGCCTCATCAGCCTCTCGGCTGCCCTGCCGCTGGTGGAGCGCGACGTCCTGGAGCCGTTGAGCCGACGCGTCTCGCTCGCCCACGGAGAGACCCTGTACGGACAGGACGAGCCCGCTTGCTCAGTCTTCAACGTCACCTCGGGGGCGCTGCGCCTGTACCGCATCCTCCCGGACGGGCGCCGGCAGGTCACCGGCTTCGCGTTCCCGGGCGACTTCCTCGGGCTTTCCCTGCTCGACCGGTTCGCCGTCTCCGCGGACGCACTCGGTTCGGTCACCGCTTGCCGGTTCGAACGGCTGGCGTTCAAGGACCTGATCTGCCGACATCCCGGCCTGATGATGCACCTGCACGAGATCACCGGACAGGAACTGTCCCGGGCCAAGGACATGATGATGCTTCTCGGGCGGCGTACCGCGGAGGAGAAGATCGGTGCGTTCCTGGTGGGGCTCCAGGAACGCTACGTCCGGATCGGGCTATCCGCGGTCACTCTCGAACTGCCGATGGGACGCCTGGACATCGCCGACCACCTCGGCCTGACCATCGAGACGGTGAGCCGGACCCTGTCGCGCCTCGACCGGGACGGCTGCCTCCTGATCGTCCCCGGGGGCGTGCGCCTCCTTGACCAGGCGCGTCTCGCTCGGATGTCGGCGCACTGAGCCTGGGCCCACGGGCGAACGACCGGGAGTGAGTCGGGTGCCTGCCGTCCTCCCAATCGTCCGCGCCTCGGCAGCGATGCCGTCAGAGGTCCGGGGGGCGGACAGGCGGCCGCCTGAGGTCATACCACCGAGGCTTCAATACCGGCGCATCGGGTCTCAGATTCGTTCCGGTGGCGAGTGGATCCTGCGGGCGGATGTCGCTCGGCACCACCTCCTCGGATCGCGGCATGTTCGGGCCGTTGGACAGGGCGCGGGTTTCCTCTGCGTGCGCCGCCTGGACCGTCGTCCCGACGAGAAGCGCCCCGAAGGCGGCGTACGCGATCCTGATCGATCCTGTCGTCGTCCGTCCTTTCCGGGGCGAGTGTCTTGGCCACCCCGACGTCATGGCCAGCATGCGCGTATCGGCACCGTCGGACTTTGCGCTGGATCAAGGACCCCATGGGACCGGCGACTAGGGTCCGTCCCATGGGCACCGACGGAACCGTCCTGCTACCGGCCCTCCCCAGCGGCGGTTCCCAAGCCGACGGGCCGCGCGCCCTTCCGCCCCGGCCTCGCCAGGCATCGCCGGAGACGGTCCGCATCCTCCACGATCCAGGAAACAGATCATGACCATGGACAAGACGCTTCAGACGAACGTCCTCGCCGAGCTCAGCTGGGAGCCGAGCGTGACCGCCGCCCATATCGGCGTGACCGCCAAGGACGGTGTCGTGACCCTGACCGGCCACGTGCAGAACTACATGGAGAAGCACGCCGCCGAGAAGGCCGCCGGACGCGTCAAGGGCGTCCGCGCCGTCGCCGAGGAGATCGAGGTCCGCCTTCCGTTCGAGGCCAGGAAAAGCGACGACCAGATCGCCGCCGCCCTCGTGCAGCGGCTCGATTGGAACGTCTCCGTTCCGGACGAGGCGGTGAAGGTGAAGGTCGAGAAGGGTTGGGTCACGCTCACCGGCAGGGTCGAGTGGCAGTACCAGAAGGCGGCCGCGGAGCATGACATCCGCGGGATGCTCGGCGTGGTCGGCATTACGAACCTGATCACGATCAACCCGCATCCGAACGCGACCGACATCAGCGCGGACATCACCAAGGCGCTTCATCGGAGCTGGTACGACCCGAAGACCATCAGCGTCACCGCCCACGGCGGTGTCGTCCACCTCGGCGGCACGGTCCACACTTGGTACGACCGACAGTTGGCCGGATGGACGGCCTGGGGCGCGCCCGGCGCGACGACGGTCGACAACGACATCCGCGTCGTCTGAGCGAACTGCGACCCCCACCGTCACCGCACCGGGCAGGTCGCCCGGTGCGGAGTCCGTCAGGAACCCCATCCGATGATCAATGCCCGGATACACGGTCACGACCGGACCCTCCTCGGCCGGATCTTCCACCACCCCGCCAGCAACAACCTGGCATGGCGCGAGGTGGTGGCCTTCGTGGGGCGGATCGGCAGCACCGAGAAGAAGCGCGACGACACGTGGGGCTTCACCCTGGCCGGCCGGACCGCGACCTTCCTCCGTCCGCGGGACAAGGACATGGAACCGCGCGAGGTCGAGCGCCTGCGCCACCTGATGCAGGATGCCGGGCTGTCGCCCTACTCCACCGAGATCCTTGAGGCCTCGCCAACCCCGGTGAAGAGCGATGCCCTCATCGTCGTCGACCACCACGAGGCGCGGATCTATCGCCTCGATCCCGAGACCGCGGGCGGCGAGACCGAGACGACGCTACGGCCCTACCACCCGAAGGGCTACATCCACCATCTCTCCCAAAAGGAGGCCAACCATCGCGGCCAGCGCGCGCCCGAGGACCTCGGCTACTACGACCGCATCGCCGAGGCCGTCGCACGAGCGCCACGCGTGGCCATCGTCGGCCACGGGACCGGCAAGGCCAGCGCGATGGCCGTCCTCTCGGAGCGCCTGCGAGAGCATCACCACGAGATACAGGGACGCGTGGTGGCGACTGCGACCATCGACCTTTCGGCGGCGACGGACAGCCAGCTGCTGGCGCTCGGGCGCGGGATGCTGACCCGGGACGACCGGTCATGAATGCCCGCGTTTCCATGGTCGACGACCGCGACCTGACGCTGGAGGAGGCGACCGCAATCGTCCGGCGCGCCGTCACCGAGGCCTGCCGGCTCGGGATCACCGTGAGCGTCGCGGTCTGTGGCCCACAGGGCCGTCTCGTCGCCTTCTCGAAAATGGACGGCGCTGGCTGCATGAGCGCCCGCGGGGCCATCGGGAAGGCCGTGGCCTCGGCCATCTCCGGCGAGCCGAGCGAGATCATGCCGCCGCCCGGGGATGATCTCTATTGTTCCGTCGTCGAAGGCGAGGGAACCGCGGCGTTCCACGAGCGCGGCGGCATTCCCCTTCGGCGGGATGGCACCCTCATCGGTGCCATAGGCGTCTACGGCGAGGCATCACGGGAACAGGATCGCGCCTGCGCGACCGTCGGGGCGGCCACCTACGGGTGACGCCGGCCCCGGCCATGGCACCCTCGACGACGCAGGCGGGCGACCATGCTCGTCGGAACCCGCTCCCGATCCACCGTCATGACCGACGAGCGTTGCGACCCCGAAGGTCCGCATCGTATCGTCTTCGCTGATCGAGACATACTCGCCCTCCACGAAACGGTGGCTGCCCAGCCGGTAGCCAGGCTCGTCGTCATCCGTCGTCCTGTCGTCGTGGTCGATCAGCCACGTGCCCCCACCGAAGCCACCCTGCCGGTGGATCAGGCGCCCGTCGCGGTACGGCTCCCCGAGCCAGAACCGGCGGACGCGGCAAAAGTCCCGCATCTTGCGCCAGAGCACCGGATCGAGCTCTCCCCCGGCGTCGAGGGGCGCGTCGATCTCGTAGCCGCGGTCGACGCTTCCACTGGGAAAATCCGGTCCGCGGGCGAATGTCAGGGTGACGTGGGGCAGCGTGGTGTTCTCCATCGGTGAGGGTACGCGCCCCCGCGGGGTCAGAGGACCTCGTGGACCGGTCGTCCCGTCCGTTCGAACGCGTCGATGTTGGCGACGGTCGTCTCGGCGATGGCCGTCATCGCCTCGACCGTGAAGAAGCCCTGATGCCCGGTGACGAGCACGTTCGAGAACATCAGCAGGCGCTCGAAGACGTCGTCCCGGATCACCGCGTCGGACTTGTCCTCGAAGAAAAGCTCTTCCTCCTCCTCGTAGACGTCGAGGCCGAGGTGTCCGATCCAACCCTCGTTCAGGCCGGCAACGACGGCCTTGGTATCGATGATGGCGCCGCGGCTGGTGTTGATCAGCATCACGCCGCGCTTCATCACGCCGATGGCGGCCGCATCGATGAGATGGTGCGTCTCCGGCGTCAGGGGGCAGTGCAGGGAGATGATGTCCGAGGTGGCGAGCAGGTCCTGGAGCGGGCGGTAGACGACGCCCATGGCCTCGCAGGCCGGGCTCGGCTCGACGTCGTATCCCAGGACCTTGCAGCCGAAGCCCAGCATGATCCTGGCGACGCCGAGGCCGATCCGGCCGGTCCCGACGATTCCCACGGTTCGGCCATGCAGGTTGAACCCGAGCAGGCCGTCGAGGGCGAAGTTGCCGTCCCTGACCCGGGCGTAGGCACGATGGATGTGCCGGTCGAGCGACAGCATCAGCGCCACGGCGTGCTCGGAAACGGCCTCGGGCGAGTAGGCCGGGACCCGGGCGACGCGGATGCCGTGATGCTTGGCGGCGGCGAGGTCGACGTTGTTGAACCCTGCGGACCGCAGGACGACGAGGCGCACACCGAGTTGCGCGAACACATTGAGGGCGGCGGTGTCGACCGCGTCGTTGACGAACGCACAGACGACCTGGGCCTTGCCGGCGAGGACCGCCGTGGTCCGGTCGAGCCGCGCATCGATGTAGGTCAGGGCGTGGCGGCCCGCGACCGCCGCGTCGAGGAAGCGCCGGTCGTACGGCTTGGTGCTGAAGACCGCGACATCCATGTGGTCATCCTTGGGCGTGAGGGCGGTCGAGGAGAAGGCATTTGAATCGAAGCCGCTCAGGCGGGCGCCAGGACTGAGACGAAAGGCTTCGTGCCGTCCTGCGCGAGGGGTCCCTGCTCGGCCGTGCCGGTCTCCCGGAGGAACAGAGCGAGGACCAAGGCCAGGACGACGCCGCCCACCAGGGGCAGGAAGGCGGTCTGGAAGTCAGCCAGGGTCAGGGGGACGCCCTGCCGCGGTAGCATCAGGTGCGAGATGAACGGCGACATGATCCCCGTCGTCACGAAGACGAGGAAGTTCATCACCCCGGCCGCGGTGCCCTTCACCTCCGACGGGTTTGTCTCCTTCATCATCGAGAAGGGGATCATCGCCGCCCCGGACGCGATGCCGAGGATGAGGGCCACGGAGTAGCGCGGCAGCGTGCCCACCGGGACGTAGATGGCCGTCAGGCCCGCGGCGAGCATCAGCAGGGCGCCGCCCAGCAGCATCGGCTTACGCCGGCCGAGCCTGTCCGAGACGTATCCGAGGAGCGGACACCCGAGGACCCAGCCGATGGGCACCATGGCCGCGTCCGACGCGGCGTCCGCCATCGACAGGTTCTCGCCGGCATGGAGGAAAGACGTGGCCCAGACCAGGGCACCGATGGTGGTGGGCAGGAACAGAAGGCCCCCGACGATGCCGGCGAGCCAGCTCTGCGGATTACCGAAGATAACCTTGAACGGATGGAGCAGGGCGGAGACCGAGAACTCGGCATGGTGGCTCGGGCTGTCGCCGGTCTCGCGCGGCATCACGAACCAAGTCGCGAGGGCCAAGACAAAGCCCATCGCGGCGAAGGTGACTCAGACATGCTGCCAGGGGACGTTGAAGCCGCCGGCCGGGTCGATGGCCATGTGGACGGGCTTTGATCCGAACGCCGCGCCGGCCATGCCCAGGCATTGCGTGAGGCCGATGAACAGCGCCAGCATGCGCGTCGGCAGGTACCGGGCCGCCACGTAGGACGAACCGACGAAGGCGAAGATCGCCCCGGTCGCCTGAAGCACGAAGCCGATCATGCCGGCCGCCTCGCTGCCCTGCGCGAACACGAGACATCCGAGGCCGACGACGGCGATGCCGTACGGGATGGTCCGGTGGGCGCCGTACCGGTCCAGCAGGACGCCTGCGACCAGGGCCATCACCGCGTAGGCGACGTAATAGGCCGAGATCATCGTCCCGATGTGATTGGCACCCCAGGCCGAGGCGAGTTCCGCCTGCATCACCCCGGGCGCAGACCGCACCGCGTACTGGAAGAAGTAGAAGACCGCGCAGAGCACCCAGGAAAGGAGGAACAGGAGCTTGAGCTCGGCCGGCGGTGAAGGATCGGATCGTCCACCTGCAGGCAGCGCCACCGAGAGGTCTTTTGGATCGCCTTTGGCGATTGCCGCGTCCACCATTTCGAGATCTCTCCGGCATTCGCGGCTGGCCGCGGTTTCGTGATGCCCGCCCGGAAAGCACGTTCTTCCGTGGTCGTTCGCGACACCGAGAGCCCCTGGTGAGGGGACGCGTCCTTCGAGCGAACGAGGGGACACGAAGACCCTAGATCGGGGCTCGGGACGAAGCCTTGCGCTGGATCAAGGATACCGCCCGCGTTCCCGCCGTAGGCTCGTTCCCTGCTGGCACCTCGATGGGCGGACCTCGCTCGCGACCGTGATCGGCCCACGAGGAACGGGTGACATGGGCGGGAGAACTCGAAGGTTCCCGGAGGATGGGAGCGACGTCGGGGCCATGCTCGACGGCATCTCGGCGGTGCTGGGGGCGCTCGTGGTCCTCACTCCGTTCCTGTTCTTGGAGACCGGGAACTCCCCCGCCGCACTGAACGCCTTCGCATGCGGGTTTGCCGTCATGGGCTTGGCCTTCCTCGACGGGCCCGAACCAGAGCCCTGGACGCGGTGGGCATCCAGTGTGCTGGGTGCCTGGGTCGCCGTCTCGCCCTGGATGCTTCAACGGGCTCTCCTACCAATGGGCGCCGTCAGTCGACCGCCCATGGCCGAGCCCGCGATCTCGATGCCGTTCGTCCTCGGTGTTGGTATCGCGGTCGTCGCCGCCCTCGACATCGTCCGGACCACCTCGAAAAACCGTCGGTCGCTCACGAAAGGACGATCGACAGCGCATGCCCTGAGGGAAATCGGACGTCAGGTACCGGCATTCCTCTCGCGATGAAGGGGCTTTCCCTGCGAGCCGCGACGCGCCTCCGCCCGAACCGAGCCGGATACGTCTTCGGGTCAGCCTGTTCGGTCGAGAGGTCCCGTTCGAGGCGTACCGCGACCTCGCGGATGACACCCGCGATCCGGTCCCGAGTATCCTCCGGCTCCCGTCGGATCGCCACGGCGAGATGGCCCAGGGTGCGGCGCTTATTATTGATCAGGCCAGCTTCGGGACGCCGCCGGAAAGCCGCCGGGCCCGCGGCTCGTATCCCCCCGACGGATGGATCTCGTCTTGCAGGGGACCGACCTGGCCCCGAGAGAACGGACCGAGGCCTTCCGGCGCGGCGCGGCCTTCGTGAACATGATGTCCCGGTGTCGAGACGGCATGCGTCGCTTTCGGAGCCAGCTGCGACCCGGTGCCGGTGCCGTCCTCCGCAGCCATCTCGCCGGCGAGACGCTCGACCACGTCGAGGGCAGCCCCGATCCCGTCGGCCTGCAGGCAGACCTCGTCCTCGTCGATCCGGCAGGCGTCGTCCCCGGTCCACCACCGCCCGTCGTCGATCAGGCGGAGCACCTCGACGAGACGGTCACGCTGCTTGGTCAGGGCCTCGACGGCGCGGGGACAGGTCATCTCGAATTCCTTCTCGCCGTGGTCGAACGCGGGGCGTCGACCGTGCAGGCGCGGGGATCACCGTAGATGCCGGGCCGGCGTCGTCCTTGCGGTGGATCAACGACCTCGCCGGACGTCGATCCACCGGATGGCGTTCAGTGAGACATCAGGCAACAGACAGGGCTGTGGTCGAGGAGGGTGCGCGTCACGCCGCCGAAGAACCATTCCCGCAGGCGACTGTACCCGAAGGCTCCGCTGACGATCAGGTCCGCCCCGAACATCTCGGCGGCGTCGAGCAGGGTCTCGGCCGTCCCGCCAGCCTTCGGGGCCTTGAGAACCCCCACGGCCTTGACGCCGTGCAGGCCGAGATAGGCGACGACGTCCTCCAACTCGGTCCGGTCGGTGCCCTCCGCGACCTGGACGACCTGGACCTGTTCGGCGAGCGTCAGGAACGGCATCGCATCGGAGATCGCCCTGCGGCCCTGCGGGGTGTCCTTCCAGGCCACCACCACGCGGGTCGCCGACAGTCGCTCCACGCCGTGCGGCACGACGAGGATCGGCCGGCCCACCGTCATCAGTGCGTCACCGGGTCCGACGGCGGCTGCGTGATGCGGCAGATCGTTCTTCCCCTGACGCCCGACCACGACGAGATCGGCCGCCCGCGACTGCTCCGCGAGGAACGTGAGCGTTTCCCTGAGCTCGGAACGCCACTCGATCCGCTCCGCCGGCCGGGCCGCAAGACGAAAAGTCTCTTCCGCCCGGTGCAACTCACCGAAGGCTTTCTGGCGGAGGTCCTCGATCCCGTATCCGGTCGGCACGGACGTCTCCCCGAACCCCCGCGGGTAGTCCGGTGCCCAGGCCGCGACGCCGATAAGGCGTGCATCGAGCCGTCGCGCGAGATGCGCGGCCACACCGATCCGCCGAGCCGTCCGCTCCCCGGGATCCACGGCGACGATGATGCTGGCATACGACATGGTGGACCTCCGGTGACGAGGGGAGGAACATGCCCGTTGGCCGGGCATCCATCGTTGATCCAGCGCAAACCCGTTCCGGGCGGCGAAAGGCCAGGCATCGTCGTCCGTCGACGATGGCCCGGTACGATTTCCGGCCCCGCCCTTGCGTTGGGTCAAAGCCGGCACCTCGGCGGACGGGCATCGTCCGGTTTCCCGCAGCCGAGCGAGCAGTCCCGTCCATGACATTCGCGAGCGTCATGGTGTCCGTCGATCTCGCAGGCGACCCGGAAGCCCTGCTCGACCTGGCGTCCGAGGGCGCGACCGACCTGATCGTCATGGGAGCCTACGGTCATGGGCGCTTGCGGGAGGCCGTCCTCGTGGCGTCACCTTGGATGTCCTGCGCCGTTGCCCCGTCTGCAGCTTCCTGGGCCACTGATGACCGAGCACGCCCCGACGAGCGGCATGATCCCTCCCGCGAATGCCGATGACGGCGGTAAGCCGCCGGTCGACGGTGCGGTCACCCAGCAGGCCCGACAGTTGATGGAAGCCGGATTGGAAGGGCTTTCCGAACGCGAGCGGCGGGTGATCCTTCATGTCGCCAAGCGGCGGTACGTGTCCCGGGACGTGAACCGCGTCCTCGTCGAGCACCAGACCTTCGGCGAGCGCCTCGCGGACCGCGTCGCCCAGTTGGGTGGCTCGTGGGGCTTCATCCTGGTCTTCACGGGAATGCTCGACGCGTGGGTCGTCGTGAACACCGTCGTCCTGGCCCGCGCCGGCGCCTTCGACCCCTACCCCTACATCTTCCTGAACCCGATCCTCTTGATGGTCGCCGCTCTTCAGGCGCCGGTGATCCTCATGTCGCAGAACCGCCAGGCGGCGCGGGATCGCATGGCGGCCGGTCTCGACTACGAGATCAACCTGAAGGCCAAGGTCGAGATCATGGCCTCGCACGACAAGCTCGACCACATCCGGATGGCGCGTCTCGAGGGCATGCTGGCCGACCAGTCGACCCGGATCGAGGCCTTCGCCAAGGTGGTCGGTGCCGGCGCCGAGAAGGCGACGCGTCCCTGACGGGTTTTCGATGTCCGCTTCCTAGGGATGCAGGTTGGAAGCCTCCATGGCAGGACGGTCATTGCTCCAGGGACTTCAGGTAGGCCAACACGTCCGTGATCTGGTCGGGCTCGAGCTCGAACTGGGGCATGGTCGGATGCCCCGTGGTGATACCCTCCGCCAGGGCCTCGCCGAGGTCCTCGACCGGATACTTCGTATGGAGTTCCCGGAATGCGGGTGCGACGGCCAGGGGGCTTTCCCCGATCCGGCCGACGGCATGGCAGGTGGCGCAGTTCGCGCCGACGAAGGTCTTGCCACGTTGGACCTGTCCATCCGTGGCCGCCGCCGCGACCTGTAGGAGGCCGGTCATGAGCAGCGCGGATACGGGAAGGCGAATGGACATGGGATGGCTCCGGGTTCGGCTGATGCCATGACGCGCCTCGCGCCGGACGCATCCGAGAAGCGAGGCCGGCAGGCCCCCATCGACGCGGAAGGTCCAGGCGGCGGGTCGGCTCGACGGTAGGGCGGCGACCGGGACGTCGCTCAGGATACGAGCCACATCAGGCAGACGGCGGTTGCCGATCCGAGGACGGCGACCCCCAGCATCCGCAGGCTCTCCGTCAATGGATCGAGCGATGCCGCAGTCGGCGTCGCTCGCGTGACGGCGACATTGGTCAACGATGCGACGTACGTGCTCATGACCGATGGACCCCTGATTTCCGGTCGCGCCCTGTTACGGCCGACCACGACCCAGGGATGGCCGCGTTGTCGGGCCCGGTCTTTGATCGAGATCAACCCCGGTGTTCCCGGTGGACCCGTGCTCGCCGCCCGAGCCGCTCGTTCGGTCATGAACAATTCCGGTGATGCCTGATCCTTGCGCTGGATCAAGGACTGCTCCGGTTCCGCCACCTAGCGTTCACCGGATGCCGGGACACGTTTCGACGTCGTCGCCGGACAGCCTCACATGGGTCGGGGTCGCCGAGCCCTTCCGCGCATCGGCGATCCCGGCAGCCCCAAGGAGACCGTCATGTCCCACGACACCAGCCTGCAACACCGCGTCACGGCCGAACTCATCTGGGATCCGGCGGTGACCTCCTCGGAAATCGGCGTCACGGCCAGGGACGGCGTGGTCGCCCTGTCCGGTCAGGTGGGGACCTACGACGAGAAGATCGCCGCCGAGGCCGCCGCATGCCGCGTCAGGGGCGTCAGGGCCCTCGTGCAGGAGATCGAGGTCGTGGTGCCCTACGCCCGCAAGCGGTCCGACGAGGACATCGCCGCGACCGCCATCGCCCGTCTCGCCTGGAACGTCGCCGTCCCTCCGGATCGCGTCATGGTGAAGGTCTCGAAGGGGACCGTCATCCTGACCGGCGACGTCGACCATCGCTTCCAGTCCGAGGTCGCCGAGCGCGAGCTTCGGCAATTGTCCGGTGTCGTCGCCGTGAACAACCGGATCGTGGTCAAGCCCCAGGTCGACGTCGAGGCCGTCAGCGACAGCATCAGCGAGGCGCTGGATCGCTCTTGGCTGTTCGACCCGAAGACCGTGACCGTCAAGGCGGATGGCGGGACCGTCTACCTCGGCGGGACCGTGCGCACCATGCAGGAGCGCAGGGAGGCGATGGGAGCCGCGTGGGCCTCCCCTGGCACCACCGCGGTCGAGAACCGCATCAGCGTCGTCTGAGCGACGCGAAGCCCCTGCCGGTCCTCGTGGGCCCGGCAGGGATTCCGACCTCCGAAACAGGAAATCGACCATGACGAAGCCCCATAACGAGCATCGCCAGTCCACGGACGACGAGGATACCGGCACCGATGGAGGCCGCCGCATCGAGGGTGCCGCCGACGAGATCTTCTGGCGCGCGAGCGACGCCGTTGAAGACGTCGCCGAGCGGGCGACCCATCTGGCACGGGATACCCTCGACCGCGGACGGGCTGGCATCCGCAGGGCCGAACGGTCGAGCCGCGGCGGACATCCGGGACGGGGGGAGCGCGGCCTGACATCGCCCTTGGCAACCGCCCTGGCCGTCGGCGCCATGGGCTACGCCATCGCGACCCTGATCCAGGGAGCGATGAGTAAGCGTCATGCCGCCTTGCACAGGGCATCGCCGGAGACGCCTCCGGCATAGGCGTGGCGGCGCCCATGACCATCGATCCCGACCATCGCGAGGACCAGAGCATGCCCACCGATACGACGCAGACCGAAGGCGACATCCGTCTCAGAGCCTTTGAGCTCTGGAACATGCGTGGCCGCCCTCATGGCTACGAGGTCGAGTTCTGGCTCCAGGCCGAACGCGAGCTTGAGGGCGAGAAGACCGGTAAGCCGGTGCTCCCCGACGGGGACTTCGTGAAGAGTGGATCGGGGTCCGATTGCTGTTGCTGACCCCCGTCCCTCGAACTCCCGGACAGAGGCGAGCGTCCCCTCGAGAGACCCTGAAGCCGATGCGCGCAATCCATATGGAAAAGCATCTCGTCAACCGCATCGGCTGGCTGCGTGTCGCCGTGCTCGGTGCCGATGTCGGGCTCGTCTCCACGGCGGGCCTTATTGTCGGCGTGGCCGCTTCCTCAGCTGCCTCGGGCGTGCGAGCACACGGTCGAGCCTCCGGACGTCGCGTGGAGTCCTACGACGGTGATGGCGACGTCATAACCCACGAGATCGTCGGTATCGGCGCACCGGCGTATGTTGCGCCCCCCCGACCGCCTGGGCGCCTTCCCACGTGGCAGCCGGCGCGACGGCACGGCCGCGCCGGCCAGTCCCGCCTCAGCGCAGGAGCTGGAGGATGCCCTGGTTGGCGGCGTTGGCCAGCGACAGCGCCGAGATCGCCAGGGACTGCCGCGTCGACAGCGCCTGCGAGCGCGCGGCCTCCTCGTTCATGTCCGCATCCGTGAGGTTTGCAGCACCTGTGTCGAGCACCTCGACCATCTGCTTGGTGAAGTCCTGCCGCGTCTGAACCACCGAGAGGTTCGAGCCGAGCGTCGAGCTCAGCGATTTCAGGCTGGTCAGCGCGTTGGTCAGCGCGTCCGACGCCTTGGCGAGGTCGGCGTTGTTCTGCACGCCGAAGTTCGCCCCGCCCTGGGCGGCGGCCGAATCCACGAAGCTGCCGAGCCCGAGGCCGGCCGCCGACAGGGCGGTGCCCTGGACGCTGAGCTTGGACCGAGCCGAACCAGTCTTCTCGTTGAAGGCGATGGTCAGGTTGTCGCCGGCCAGCAGGTTGGTGCCGTTGAAGCCGGCATCCCTGGCCGCCTGGTCGACCTGCGTGCCGAGGTTGTTGAACTGGTCGATCAGGGCCGAGCGCTGGGCCGAGGTGCCGCCGGACGTGGTGAACGCCGCCCCCCCGTGAGCTTCCCGGTCTCCGTCGCGTCGGCGGTGAACTTACCGGCCGTGGTCAGGCCGGCGGCCAGGGTGATCGCGTCCGAGCCGGTGCCGACGACGTCGAGCTGGCCGCTGCCGTCGACGGAGGCGGTGGCTCGGCTTCACTGCTGCTGCTCCACCGATCAATCCTGACGCGAACTCTTGACCCTTTGGCGACCTTCGGAAGGTCCGCTTCCAGGCTGTTGAGGTAGAGGCCAACGTCCGGGGTAGGTGGTTCTCTGCCCGTCCGCTTTCGGACGACAGGTGCATCGAAGCGGACATAGCGGGGTCTTGAACACACCGACCAAGCCGGAAGCCGAGCCTGCTTAGACCGAACCCCTCCCATGAAGGCCGAGGAGCCGGTGCAGGATGTCGCCCAGTTGCCCTGCCGAGTACGGCTTATGCAGCAGCTCGAACCCGTGCGTGCCCTCCTGCGCCAGCACGTGGCTGTAGCCGGATGCCAGGACCACCGGCAGGTGCGGCAACCGCCGCTGCAGAGCCTTGGCAAGCTCTACGCCACCCATGCCTGGCATCACCACGTCGGTGAACACCAGGTTGAAGCCTGCGCCATTGCCGCCTAGCCAGTCCAGCGCCTCCTCGGCGTTGGCTGCCCAGGTCGGTCGGTAACCCAGGTCCTCAAGGATCTGTGTCGCGAACTGACCGACGCCGATGTTGTCCTCAACGACGAGGATGCGCTGTCCCGTGCCGAGCGGCGTCTGACCCCCGTCGGGCCCGCGGACACGGTCCTGGACCTCCTCTTGCTCGACTTCCGGCAGGTAGAGGGTGAAGGTTGTGCCTTCCCCGACGGTGCTGGCAACGTCGATGTCGCCGCCCGACTGCTTGGCGAAGCCGAATACCTGCGACAGGCCGAGCCCCGTGCCCTTGCCGACCTCCTTGGTCGTGAAGAACGGCTCGAAGATCCGGCTGAGCAGGTCCGGGGGGATGCCTGAACCCGTGTCGACGAGGGAGACCGTGGCGAAGGCTTTGCGCGAGCCGGCATGGCCGCGGATGACGGGAAGGGCCGTCCGGCATCCGAGGCGCAGGGTGAGCGTTCCCTCCCCGTCCATGGCATCGCGCGCGTTGACGGCCATGTTGATAAGCGCGGTCTCGAACTGGCTTAGATCCGCTCGGACAAAGCAGGGCGCATCGGGCACCTCCGCGACCACGTGGACGCGTGCGCCCGTCACGGTGTCGAGCATTTCCGCGATCCCGCGCATCCTCTCGCCGACGTCGAACACCTCTGGCTTGAGGGCCTGCCGGCGTGCGAAGGCGAGCAGCTGGCCGGTGAGCTTGGCCGCGCGCTCAACCGTATCGGAGACGGCGTTGAGATACCGATCCTTGCGCACTTCTGGCAGGTCCGGTCGTCGAAGGAAGTCCACGGACGAGCGGATGATGGTCAGCAGGTTGTTGAAATCGTGCGCGACCCCGCCGGTGAGCTGGCCGACGGCTTCCAGCTTCTGGGATTGGCGAAGGGCCTCCTGTGCCTGCTCCAGCTCGGCCTGCCTTTCCCGGGCCTCGGTGATGTCGCGCCCGGTCGCATAGGTCAGCGTTCCGGCCGGGGCGGCGGTCCATGAGATCCAGCGCGTCGAGCCATCCTTGTGCCGGTAGCGGTTGACGATGTGGGGCATCCCGCCCTCGGCCGCCTCGGTATAAGCACCAACCGTTTCCACGTGGTCCTCCACCAGGACGAACTCGTTGACGTGGTGCCCGACCAATTCGTGCGGCTCGTAGCCGAGAAGACGGGTCCATGCCGGGTTGACCCGCTGGAAGACGCCTTCGAAGTTGATGATCAGCATCAGGTCGGGAGCGGTGTCCCACATCAGGTCTCGCTCGTTCGTGCGCTCCTCCACGCGCTGTTCCAAGGTCGCGTTCAGGCTGCGCACCTCGCCGAGTGCCCGTTCCAGGCTCTCTTGGCTGTCCTTGAGCGCGGCGTCGGTCAGCACCCGCTGCGTGGTCTCGTCGGCGAAGATGAACAGGCCCGCGATCCTGCCGTCGGCATCGAGCACCCGCGAGTAGGAGAAGGAGAACCAGGTCTGCGCCGCCCCCCGGTCGGTATCGAGCTTCCACGGAAGGTCCTCGAAGCGATGGCTGCGCCCGGCGAAGGCGTCTTCGATGATGGGCTTGGCCTGTTCCCAGGCGTCGGCCCAGACTCTGTCGAAACGTTCGCCCGTGGCCCAGGCCACCCGGGGACCGAGCAGGCGGGAATAGGTGTCGTTGAAGAAGAAGTGCAGGTCCGGCCCCCAGGCCAGGATCATGCTCTCGGGCGAGTTCAGGACCAGCGAGAGCGCGGTCTTGAGAGATTGCGGCCACGTCTCGGGGGAGCCGAGAGGATGGGCCGACCAGTCGCGCCCGCTGATGAGGCGCGCGGCCTCACCGCCGCCAGCCAGGAAGGCCCTCGCGTCGCTCACCGCGTCATGCCCCGCCGACGCCGTACGAAGCGGCAGAGGCTGCGCTCGGACGTCCTCTTGCTGGGTCGGTGACACCCCTCATTGAGCGTGTCGAAGACCGTGAGGTCGTGAGTTTCGCAGTTGCCCGAAGACGTGATCGCACGCTTCGGCTCATCGGAGGACATTTCAGGGGCCATGCCCCCTTATGGCACGTGCGCCTTCAGTGGTCGCCGAGGGATTGCTCCTCGGCCGAGCTATGGTGCCGGCTTTTCACCCCGAACCGAGATCGCGATGAGGCCGACGAACGGGTGCTTACGGGAGGCGCTGACTGTGATCTGAACGACCAGCTCGGGTCGGTAGCGGCTCGTCTGCTTCCTCGGCATGTCCTAGCCGAGGAAGACCCGCATCATTCATCCTCGGACGGTCAGGACGATTTCCTATGGCCATCGAGGGTGTCTGATGGCGTCGCGTCCGAGCCGGTGGTCAGGGCGGCCAAGACGAAGGTCAGCACGTCCAGGCCGACCGCGACATCGGCAGGGTCGACGATGCCGGCCGGCCCCCACCCCACTCCACCCCGGCACCGCAGAAGCACAGATCCGACCGGTGCGAGCACAGACATGTTGGAGGCGTCGGTCGGCATGCCCTGCGGCAGCTGCACGACGGAGTGTCCCGACGCCTCGACTGCGCGCTCGAACAGGCGCACGAGCCCTGGGTCACACCGGGTGGCATCGGGGTCGATGCCTTGCTCGACGGCGATCTCCAATCGGCGACGTCCTGCGATCCTGTTGAACGCCGCCACGAGTTCTGCGGCAACCACGTGCCGCTCGGCATCGTCGGAGGACTGGACGATGACGCCGAACGTCACGGACCCCGTCACCACGGAGACCGGGACCGGCTGAGCGTCCAAGCGCCCAACAGTAACGGTGGCACGATCCCGGGACGACCCGATGCGCTCGGCTTCGAGGACGCACTCCGCCGTCCCAGCGAGCGCATCGTGCCGAAACGCCATCGGGACCGTCGCCGCATGAACAGCGGCGCCTTTCAGCGTAACCCGAAGGACTGATGACGCCGTCAGGGCCGGAACCACCCCGACCGGGGAGCCCGATTGCTCCAGCGTGGGGCCGGCCTCGGCCGCGACTTCGACATAGGCTAGCACATCTCCCACGGAACGCGTCGCGTCCGCGAGCCTCTCAGGGTCGAGGCCGTGCGCCTGCATGGCCTGGCGCAGCGTGACGCCGTAGTCGTCGTCGAAGTCCAGCGTGTGCGGATCAATCCGGCCGACCACGGCCCTGCTGCCGAGCCTGGGCACGGGGAACCGGGAGGAAGCATCGTCGGCGAAGGCCACGACCTCGACTGCGTGGTGCAGGGAAGTGCCTTGTCGGACCAGACGCTCGACGGCCGCGATGCCCATCAGAACGCCGAGCGCCCCGTCATACGGGCTGGCATCCGCGCGCGTGTCAACGTGCCCCGCGACCAGGATGGCCGGGCCTCCCGGGATCCGCCCCTCGATCCGGCCGAGAAGGTTGCCGGCGGGATCGCGCCGGGACGACAAGCCAGCCTCCCCCATCCAGGCGAGGACGAGCCCTTCGGCCTCCGCCTGTCTCGGGCTGAAGACGCGCCGTGTCAGATTCCATGGGTAGGCGCTGATCCGGGCGAGGCGTTCGATCCGCTCGACGACCATCTCGGCCGTGCTCACGACGAAACCCTCCACGATATGCCGACTGTGGCGACGGCCGATGGAGATAGCATTGGGCTCTTCAATCCTGACGATGCGAGGTCGTCACCGGGCACGCCTACCCGGGGCCGAGCCGTCGGTACGGACAGGCGAGTGTCGAGAACGGGGCTGCGCGATGCGATGCGTCACTTGGCACCGATCGACCTTCGACCCCGGGCGCCTCCCCGGTGTGACGTCCCGTGAAGCCCATGTAACGTTTTGTGACAACGGCGTGTTTCGCGTTGCCCGGCCGGCCGGCGACCGTATCTTCGGCGCATGAGCGACAGCCCGATCATCGTCATCGTTGAGGATGACGCCGACATCCGCATCCAGCTCGTCGCATATCTAGAGGGCGAGGGCTTTCGCGTGGTCGGGCTCGACGGGGGAGCGGGCCTCGACCGGCACTTGGCCACCGGCCCGGCCCCGGACCTGATCGTGCTGGACTGGATGCTCCCTGGCGAGGACGGTCTCTCCATCTGCCGGAGATTGCGGGGGTCGGGCGGGCCGCCCATCGTCATGCTGACCGCCAAGGACGAGGACATCGACCGGGTCCTCGGCCTGGAGATGGGGGCCGACGACTACGTCTCGAAGCCGTTCAACCCGCGCGTCCTGCTCGCCCGAATCCGCGCCGTCCTACGCCGCACGCAGGGCCCCGCCGCCCAACCGGCCGACGCCGGCCCGGAGACGCTCGCCGTGGCCGACCTCGTCGTCGACCTTGCTGCGCGTCGGGTCACGGTCGGCGCGGCCGCCGCCGAGATTCCGCTGACAAGCGCCGAGTACGACCTGCTGCACTGCTTCGTCACCCGGCCGCAGCGGGTGCTGTCGCGCGACCAGCTCCTCGACTGGACGCGGGGCCGCACGGCCGATGCCTTCGACCGCACCATCGACGTGCAGGTGAGCCGGCTGCGGCACAAGCTCGACGCCTCCGGCAGTTCCGTCGCGCCCTTGCTGAAGACCATTCGCAACGCAGGCTACATGCTGGCCGCGCCGGTACGTCCGGCACCATGATGGCCCGGATCGGCCTGCTCGGGCGGATCATGCTCCTCCTCTTGGGATCGCTCTCGCTGATGGTCCTCGTCACCGTCGCGCTGGATGGCTGGCAGCGGCGCCAGGAAGGCCCGCGTTTCGCCACGCGGTTTCCGCGCGTCGATCAGGCCGCGAGCATCATGACCCTGCTGCGGGATGCGGAACCGGTCTTGCGGCCGGCGATCCTGAAAGCCGTCAGCGGCGAGGCGCTGAGAGCCGAGATTGCGGACTCTGCTCCCGACGAGGCTGGGTTGATCAGGGAGCCGCGCCTCGAACGACGCCTACGGCGGATGACCGGTGCCCCTGAAGGGTTGCTGCGGGCCTACACCGACACGGCCATGCTGCATCCGGGCGTCGACCCCGGGGACGTGAACGACAGGAATCAGAACGGTCCCATCGGCAAGCTTGCGACGGCGACCTATCGGCTGCCGGATGGCCGGATCCTCGTCATCTCGGCCGTCGAGAAGCACCGCTCGATCATGCCTTGGCTGGTCGGCCAGCCGCTGAGCCTGTGGGTGGCGGTCCTCGGCGCCGTCGTCGCCGCCCTCGTCCTCGTCGGTACCCGCCACGAGCTCGCCCCGCTGCGCCGCCTCACCGAGGCCGTCACCCGCTTCGATGGGCGTGCACACCAGCCGGTGGCGACGCCCAAGGGCGCTCCGGAGATCCGCCGGCTTTCGCAGGCAATCCGGGACATGCAGGACCGCATCGTCGGCCTTCTGGGCGAACGCTCGCTGCTGATCGGCGCGATCTCGCACGACCTCAAGACCTACCTGACCCGACTTCGGTTGCGGGCCGAGGGGGTGGCGGATCCGGAGCGCCGGGACCGGCTGGTCGAAGATCTCGACGCCATGACCGCGCTGATCGACACGTCCCTCGGCTTCGCCCGGGGCACTGCGGTGGAGGTGGGCCGGACGGCGGTGGACCTCGGCGACCTCGTTGCGGTCGAGGTAGCCGAACATGCCGTTCAGGATACCGACATCCAGATCGCGGACGATGACGAGCAGGATGCCGTCGTCGCTGGGGATGCGGTCGCCCTGCGGCGGGTCATCGCCAACCTGATCGGGAACGCCGTCAAGTTCAGACACTCCTCGGTTGCCGTCGCGGTGCAGCGCACCGGCGGGCTGTGCCGGGTCGTCGTCGAGGACGACGGTCCGGGTATCCCGGAGGCGGAGCGCGCAGCGGTGTTCAGTCCGTTCTACCGGATCGAGCGGTCCCGGAACCGCGAAACCGGCGGCACCGGCCTCGGCCTTGCCATCGCCCAGCAGATCGCCGAGGCCCATGGCGGCACTGTGATGGCAGACGCGAGCCCGCTCGGTGGCGCCCGTCTCGTGCTGACCCTGCCCGCCATCGGCTGACGGCAGCCCCATGCGGGCCTCGTTACAAGACGTTACGCCAACGCATCCGTTCGTCACATCCGAGAGGCAAGCCGGGCCGATCCTGCTCTCATCGGTCGTACCGCCGGCTCAGGCATCGCGGCCCGCATGGGAACCAAGAAGGATTCGATGATGCTCAAGATCTTCGCCCCCGCCGCCATCCTGGCCATCCTCTCGGTCCCGGCCACGGCGCTGCCGCTGGTTCAGGACGCCGTCTCGACCGGATCGGACGGCCCGCGGATCATCCAGGTCTACGGCGGTTGCGGCCCCTACGGCCATCGCGGTCCCTACGGGGGCTGCCGCACCGGTGGGCAATGGGGCGGCTACGTCCGCGGCCGCTCCTGCCCGGCGGGTTTCCACATCGGACCCTATGGCCGCCGCTGCTGGCCGAACTGAGAATTCCATCCATGTCCGGGCGGGCGTCCGGCCCCAGGCCGGATGCCTGCATGATGGTGACGCCGGCGAACCGGCGGGCGCCGTCGCAGCGCACCGAGGAGGCTTTCCATGACATCCGTTGCACAGACCGCGCCGGTCCGGCTCACGCGACGCGGGGCCCTCGCAGGGTTCGCCGTCGGCCTGGCCTCTTCGGCATCCCCCCGCACCGCGTCGGCCGCCTCCGTCGCGGACGCCTCCCTGGCCGGTCCGCTCGGCGACGTCTGGGTCGGTTCGCCCCAGGCGAAGGTGACCTTGGTGGAGTACGCTGCCGTGACCTGCCCGCACTGCGCGAGGTTCCACGCGGAGACATGGCCCGCCCTCAAGGCGCGCTGGATCGACGCCGGGCAGGTACGCTTCACCCTGCGTGGCTATCCCTTGACCCCCCTCGACACCGCCGGCTTCATGCTGGCCCGGGCCGATGGCGGCCGGAACTACTATGCGGTCACGGACCTGCTGTTCGAACGCCAGCCGGCATGGGCCTTCGTGCCGGAGCCGCTTGATGCCATGCGAGACCTCATGCGGCAGGCCGGGTTCAGCGCCGAGCGTTTCCATTCCACGCTGAGCGACCAGGGCCTCTACGATGGCGTCAGGATCGTTCACGAGCGTGCGACCTCGGCCCTCGGAGTCCGAAGCACGCCGACGGTATACGTCGGCGAGGAACGCCAGGAAGGGACGCTGACCGCCGACGCCCTCGGCGAGGTCATAGCCCGCGCCCTGGAAGGCCGCACGGGACGCTGATCCGTACCGCCGAAGAGGAGCCCGACTGTCCGGTTAGGCCACCGGCACCTTGCCGGTGCGCAGCAGTCCCGCCCGTGCTGCACTGGACTGCGCCAGCATCCAGCCGGGGTATTCCGGTGCCAGGGACCCCGCCTCGCCCAGGATGGCCAACTCCGACGGGTTGAGTGTGACGTCGAGGTTGGCGAGGTTGGCGTTCAGCTGATCCACGCCCTTGACGCCGACGATGATGCTGGCGACGCCCGGCTGCTGCCTGAGCCAGGCGAGCGCGATGGCCTCGTGCGTCGTGCCGTGCGCCTCCGCGATCCCGTCCATCGCCGCGAGCACCGCGGTTCCGCACGCGTCGTCGACCGGCGGAAACGGTACGGTCGCGCGACGTCCGACGTTCGCTCCGTTTCGGTACTTGCCGGTCAAGTATCCGCCCGCGAGCGGGCTGAACGCGACGAGGCCGAGCCCGTGCGCCTCCAGCATCGGCACCACCTCGCGCTCGATGTCGCGCCCGACGAGCGAATGGTAGCCCTGGTAGGACTGGAAGCGGCTGGTTCCGATGCGGTCTGATATGCCGAGCGCCATTGCAACCTGCCAGGCCGCCCAGTTCGAGACGCCGAGATACCGCACCAATCCCTTCCGAACGAGATCGTCCAGGGCGCGCAGGGTCTCCTCGACCGGCGTCGCGGGGTCCCAGCCGTGCATCTGGTAGAGGTCGATGTGGTCGACGCCGAGCCGCCTCAGGCTGGCGTGCACCGCCTCCATGATGTGGGCCCGGGAACCCCCGCCGTCGTTGGGACCGGTCCCCGCGGCGTGCTCGAACTTGGTCGCGATCACGACGTCCTTGCGGGCGATGCCGAGCGACCTCAGCGACCGGCCCACGATCTCCTCCGCCTGCCCGTCGGCATACACGTTGGCGGTGTCGACGAAGTTGATGCCCGCATCGACCGCGCGACGAAGGATGGCGTCGACGGTCTCCTGGCCGACACCGCTGGCGGCGGCGTAGCGGCCGCCGGCCTGGCCGAAGGTCATCGTGCCCAGGCATAGCTCCGAGACGAACAGGCCTGTGCGGCCGAGGGGGTTGTAGCGCATGGGGAGCTCCTTCTTCCGTTGCCCCCACCTACAAGCCGATATCGAGACTTGCAAGTTCCGAAACCAGATAGTATCGAAATGTTATGACGAGCGAAGTCCCCCAGGATCCCATCGATGTTGAAGCGGGCACCGGCGCCGCCGCACGAGCGAGCATCACGGTCGGCCGGAAACGCGACGCCTCACGGGACGCCGCCATCCTCGACGCGGCGATCTCGATCCTCGCGGAGGTGGGCTATGACGGGATGACCATGGACATGGTGGCGGTCCGGGCGAAGGCGGGGAAGGCCACCGTCTACCGCCGCTGGGCGACGAAGGCGGACATGGTGCTGGAGGCGGTCGCCCGCATGAAGCGCGAGCAGGTCGACCTCGACAACCTGCCCGACACTGGCAACCTGCGCGACGACCTGCTCGCCCTCTTCCGCCCGCAGCCGATGGAGGAGACGGAGCGCAAGCTGCGGGCGATGGCCGGCATGGCCGCCCTGCTCACGCAGCATCCCGCCCTGGCCGACACGGCGCACGACGCCCTCGTCGCCCCCTGGGTGGAGGCGAACCGCGCCTTGATGCGGCGGGCCCTGGACCGCGGCGAGATCCCGCGGGACGCGGACGTCGAGATGGTCGCGCAGGTCATGCCATCCATGGGCGCCTACCGGGCGCTGGTCCGGCGTCGGCCGTTCGACCGGGCCTTCCTGGTCACGATGATCGACGGGCTGGTGCTGCCCGCCCTCGGACTTCCCCGCAAGTCGCCCGATCCAACCCCCACCACCGGAGCTCCGACGTGACGTCCCTGACCCCGATGAACCTGCTCGGCATCCTCGCGGCCGGCCTGTCCGTGATGATGCTGGGCTGGCTCTGGTTCGACCTCATCTTCGGACGGACCTACGCGGTCGTCCTGGGACGGGACCATCTCCCGCCCGCGAAGCCCGCCCCACTGTACTTCGTCGGCCCGTCGATCTGCATGCTCGTCACCACGGTGTCGCTCGCCGTCCTGATGAGGTGGCTCGCCGTGCCGACCCTTCCGCAGGCGGCAGGCCTGGGTGCCCTGGTCGGCATCGGGCTGCTCGGGTCGACGGCCGTGAACATGGGGATCAATCCAAACATCCCGCGTCCGCTACCCTACGGTTTCCTGAGCGCAAGCTACTTCCTCGCATCGAGCATCCTGATCTACGTCATCCTGTTCCTCGTGGGTTGACCAGGCCGTGGTCGACGGGATGGACGCGGACGACCCCGTGGCCAGGGAAACGAAGGCCGGCCTGCCCATCCTGGCGTTCACCGATGCCCCGTCGTTCGCCGCTTGGCTCATGGGGCAGGACGAAACCGCGACGGGCGCCTGGCTGAGGTTCGCGAAGAAGGGATCCGGCGCCACGACCCTCTCGCAACGGGAGGCCATCGACTGCGCCCTCTGCGAGGGCTGGATCGACGGGCAGGCGGCGCCCTGGGACGAGCGTTTCTTCCTGGTGCGCTTCACGCCCCGCCGCCCCCGCAGCAACTGGTCCGAGGTCAACCGGGCCAGGGTGCTCGATCTGATCGCCGACGGGCGGATCCGGCCGCGCGGCCTCATGGAGGTGGATGCCGCCCGGGCCGATGGCCGTTGGGACCACGCCTACCCGTCCTCCCGCAACGCGACCGTCCCGGACGACCTCCGAGGCGCGCTCGAAGGGTGCCCTGCCGCCGCAGCACGGTTCGACGGCCTGCAGCGGGCGGAGCGGTACGCCATGCTCCTCGCCCTCGCGACCGCTCGGAGGCCCGAGACCCGCCGGCGGAGGATCGCGTCCTTCCTCGCCGCGGCGCAGGCATAGACCGGATGTTCCATCCCGTCCTCAGCCTGCCCTGAACCGGCTTCCTGCTCGTATTCATCCGCCGGCGGTGGTCGCCCCTCACTGAGCGACCCCGGCTGCGGGCCGTCACGCCGAGTCGTATCGCGGCAGCTCGGGCTCGGCACGGGGACCAGCGAAACGCTTCCTCGTCAAGGCGCGAACTACGGGTCGGCTGGCCAGGTGAAGGACGGCATGGAGGAGGCGGATGCCGGCCCTGCTATGCGGGTTCATCACCCGCGAAAAGACCTTCGGAATCCGATGCGCCCGCTCGACCATCGGGCGCATCGCCCCCTCGTAGGCGGCAAAGGCCCTACCGACGTCGTCACTGCGGGACATCTCACCGGCCAGGATGTAGGCCCCCGTCACGGCCAGGGTCGTGCCGATGCCCGCGAGCGGCGTCGCGCACCACGCCGCATCGCCGAGCAGGACGACCCGACCGTTCGACCAACGCCTCATCCGAACCTGGCGGAGTGTGTCGAGGTGGAAGTCGGCGCTGCCGTCCATCGCGGCCAGCACGCGGGGTGCCTCCCAACCAGCATCCGCGAACCGGGCGTGGAGCCACGCCTTCTGTCGGTCGACGTTCCAGTCCTGTTCGCCGCCCGGAGGCTTCTGAAGCATTAGCATCGCCCGGGTGGTGCCGTATCGGTCCGGGCGCAGGGACACGCCGCGCCCACCGGGCGCATTGTACCAGCGCCACATCCGGTCGTCGGACGCCGTCCTGGGGATCGTCAGGTAAGCGATGGTCAGGTCCATCCAACGAGGCGCATCCTCTCCAGGAAAGACGCGCTCGCGGGTCGATGATTCCGCCCCCTCGGCGACGACAACTGCATCGTAACGCTCCGTACGGCCGCTTGCGAAAACGACGGTCACGGCATCCACGTCCTGCTCCACGCGCTCAACGGCGTCGCCGAAGCGGAACGTCGCGTGTTCCCGAGCGGGCCCGTGTAGCAGGCATGCGAGGTCTCCGCGCAGGATCTCCATCTCTGCGGTCGATCCCTCGCGGTCGTCCTTCGAAACCCTGGACACTGCCGCGACCCGGCCGCGACCGTCGATCCAGGCCGTTCCCTCTTCGCCGGTGCCCTGATCCAGCGCGGCCCGCTCCAACCCCATCCGACGCAGCACCTCGCGACCGACACCGCGCACGTCGACGTTCTGCCCGCCCTTGCGGAACGCGGGAGCCCGCTCGACCACCGTGACGTCGAAGCCGTGACGGCCCAGCCACCACGCGGCGGCGTTCCCGGCGATGCTGGCGCCGGTGATCAGGATGCGACGGGCCATGGTGCGTTCCTCCCTCTGGTTCCCCGTCTGCGGCGAACGGAGATTCCTCAATGCCCGTTGCTCATGGGTCAAAAGGGACCTTGTCCGCCTGCTTGTTGAGGGCGCGGAAGATGAAACCGGGTGCGATGCGCGACAGGGCGTAGAGGGCCTTGGTCTGCCCGGGCCGAATCTCGTCCCGTCCGGTGCGAAGGCCCTCCATGAGATCGGCGGCGACCTTATCTGGACCGATCTTCGGACCGTCGTAGCGTGCGGTCAGCTCGGTTGCGACCGCCGGCGGCAACAGGTCGATGACCTTCAAGCGGCTCAGGCGCGTCTGCCAGCGCAACGAACGCGTGAACGCGTGCAGCCCGGCCTTGGCCGTGCTGTAGGCAGGCGTGTTCCCGAACGGTGCGTAGACGAGCCCCGTCGTCACGTTGACGATGGCGGCCTCGGGACGCTCCAGCAACCGCGGCAGCAACGCAGTGGCAAGGTGGATGGGAGCCTGCAGGTCGAGGGCGAGCTCACGGTCGATCCGGACCTGTGCGTCCGGGGTGGTGAGCGCGAAATACTGCATCGTCCCGGCGTTGTTGACGAGGATGTCGAGCGGCGTCGCACCGGTTGAGACATGCTCGATCAGCCGCTCGCGATCGTCCGCGACCGTGAGGTCCGCCACGAAGGTCGTCACCCGGGGCGTGAGCCTCCCGACGGATTCCAATTCCGCCCGGTCCCGGCCGACGACGAGGACGCTCGCCCCCGCCGCGCTCAATGCGCGGGTTATCTCTAGCCCGATGCCGACGGCCCCGCCGGTCACGAGCGCGTGCTTGCCATCTATCTTCATGATGTCACCTTTGTCGAAGTTGGAATGCCGTTCCGCCACCGATGGCGGAACCGTTCGTCCGCGTTCGCCACGAGGGGCCGGCCGTGTCCGAAGCAGGCCGTCGCGAAGTCGAGTTCGGCGAGCCGACGCAGGCTTGCGAGGCCCTACGTACGGTCCTCGTAGCCGAGGGGGTGGCGCAGGCCGAGAAGGTTGGCGCAGGCGTCCGCGACGAACAGCACGCCGCGGGAACGCCAGTGAAGTGCGACCTGGCCGGCGCAATGGCCGGGGGCATGGACGACGCTCAGGCCCCCGGCGATGGGCAGGACATCCCCGTCCCCGACGGGAACGTCGATCCGCACCGGATCGACGTCGGGCTTCGACAGCGACAGAAGCACGAAGAGGACCCGCATCAGCGGGTCGGGGGCCGGCTCCAGGGGGCGGTTCTCGATACGTCCCTCGGCGATCGGCACGTCGAGGCGGTGCATGTATGTCCGCGCACCCGTGGCCGTCACCAGGGCGGCGGCCGAGCCGACATGGTCGGGATGGGCGTGGGTGAGAACGATGTGCCTGAGGTCGGTCGGACGGCGTCCGAGGCCCTCGACGGCTGACAGGATGGCCCCGGACTGACCGGGGAAGCCGGTGTCGATCAGGGCGAGCTCGCGTCCGTCCTCGATCAGGTAGACGTTGACCCCTCCAAGGTCGAGCCGGTGCAGGCCGGCCGTGACCTTGGAGACCTTGGCTTGCCTACGCATCGCCACCGACCGTCCTGCAATAGGCGGCGAGACGCTCGGGACGGGTCGCGTCGCACCGGAAGGCGATGTGCCCGTCCGGACGAACCAGGACCAGCGTCGGCTTGCCATCCAGCCCGTAGGCGCGGTGGGCGACACCGTCGAGGTCGCGCAGGAAAGGCTCCCCGTCGATCCCACCCGCGTCGTGGCCGGGTTCCGCGAGCACCCGCAGCGGCCTGACCCATGGCCAGGGCGACGCCAGCGCGGCGGCCCGTGCGAGACCGGGGTGCGCCTCCGTCTCGCGCCCGTCGAACATCAGCAGCCGCCAGCCCCAGCTCATACCGTCCGGGTTGTAGATCCAATCGAAGAGTTGGGTGTCGGCTCCGTCCGAGGACACGAGGCGGGCGTCGGGCGCCCGCGCGCCGGCCGGGACGGCCTTGCCGACCAGCGGCAGCGTGCCCGGGCCGTGGTCCTCGCTCAGGGGACTGTCAGGGTAGGCGACGCTGAGCTGCGTCAGGTCCATTCCTCCGAACACCCGCTCGGCCAAGTTCGGCACCAGGCTGGCGACCGCCCCGACCGCCACGTCCGCAAGATGGCTCCGATACATCAGCTGCTTGAAGCCACGCACCTGCTCGTCGCCGAGTTCCGCATGCGCGCCCTGACGTTCCGGTCCGTAGCTGTCGAGGACCGCGGGCCCAGCCGTGCCGGCGAGCGTCATCGCCAGCCGCCAGCCGAGGCCGACGGCGTCGACCATGCCCGCGTTCATGCCTTGCCCGCCGATGGGCAGCGTAGTGTGGCCGGCATCGCCGGCGAGATAGACCCGTCCGACCCCGTAGCCGGGGGCGACGCCGTGCTCGAACTTGCCGTGGCTGGCCCAGACCATGCCGGACATCTCGAAGGTCGGGTCGCCCAGGACCTCGCGGGCGCGGGCGACCATCTCGTCCAGCGTCGGGTCGCGGTCGGGAACTAGCTTCTCATCCTCGATGAAGAACAGCCGGTGGACGCCTTCCCAGACCGGCATCACGCCGGCGAGGCCGCCGGGGTAGAGGAAGAACCAGGCTTGGTCGAAGGTCGTGGAGCGCTGCCAACTGAGGCGCGCATCGACCTGCCGCGTCGCCCGGTCCGGCATCGGCTCGGTCTCGAAGTCGAGTCCGACCGCCTTGCGCACCGTTCCCTTCACGCCGTCGGCCCCGACGAGGTAGCGGCAGCGAAGGCGCTCGGAGCGACGGTCGTCGCCCGTCCGTTCGACCGTGACCGAGACGCCGTCGTCATCGGCGGCGATGTCCCGGATCTCACACCCGCGCTCGACCGGGATGCCGCGGGTGTCGAGCACCGCCGTGAGCTCTTCCTCGATCACGCCCTGGCTGTTGAACAGGCACGCCTCGAACGGGCTGCCCGAACCCCGGAGGTCGACGCGCGCCAAGGGCTTGCCGTCGAGCAGGATCTGGTGGTCGAGCGACGGGTAGGACTTCGCCGCGATGACGTCGAGGACGCCTATCGACTGAAGCAGCTCCTGAACGCGCGCGACGATGTCGTGGCCTTTCGAGTCCTGTGACGGACCCGGCTTGCGCTCGAAGATGCGGAAGCGGACACCGTGGTGCGCCAGGGCGCAGGCCAGCGTCAGACCGACGGGACCAGCCCCGGCGATGGCGACGTCGGTATCGTATCGGGATTGCGACATCGCCCCGGCCATCATGCTTCCTCCGCCGTTTCGTCGTCGATCCGCGCGTCGTGGATTTGCGCGAGGAGCGCCTGCAGCAGATCCGCCGCGGCGGTGATGCGTTCGGCATCGTGGTCGCGCACCAAGCCCTCGCCCCAGGCCACCTGACGCTCCATCGCCGCGCCGAAGGCGTGCTCTCCCGCGGCTGTGGGCACGACAAGGTGGGCCCGTTGATGGTGCGGGTTGGGGGCAAGCCGCACGAAGCCCGCAGCCTCCAACTCCCTGACCGTTGTGCGCACGGTCTGCCGGGTCAGGCCCATGTTGCGCGCGATGGAGGCGACCGTGAGGGGCACCGGCGCGGCGGCGGCCGCGCCCAGCACCTGCCAGCGGGCGCTCGTCAGCCCGAGGTCAGACACGAGACGGTCACCCTTGGCGATGAGCGCGCCGTTCAAGCGGAAGATGCTGATGACGAGCCTTTGGAACGGGTCGTCGGGCAGGGGCTGGAGACCAATCATGGCAATTATCTAACAAGTTGACAGAAAGCTGTCAAATATGTTCGACGAGGCGGTGCGGCGGGCGCTTATCGGTCGACCGGCGTCCTGATCCAGACACCGTGGTGCGACACCTTCCGCGCTGCCGGGACCGGACGGACCGCAGCGCAATGACAACCATCAAAGGGTCGAGCCGTCTTGAGCGATGAAAGAATGACCAAGCCCAGCCTCGACCGTCGGCGGTTCGGCGCCCTGCTTGCCGGCACCCTCGCGGCGAGCGCCGTCCCGGGCGCCGTCGCCCCGGCGCGGGCGAAGGCGGAGGACGTCCGCAACGCCGATTTCGACTGGGTCGATGTGGTCCGGGACCGGTCCGTACCAGCACGCCTGTACTGGCCGGCGTCGGGATTGCCGGCGCGTCCGGTGCCCCTGATCGTGTTCTCGCACGGTCTCGGCCAGTCACGCACGGGATACAGCTATCTTGGGCGGCACTGGGCCGCCAATGGCTATGCGAGCCTTCACGTGCAGCACGTTGGAAGCGACCGCACCGTCTGGACGGGAAACCCGTTCGAAATCCTCGACCGGCTGAACGATGCGGCGAACGAACGGGAGGCCATCGCGCGGGCTGCGGACTTGAGCTTCGCGCTCGACCGCATCCTGGATACCGGCCAGAGCGCTTTCGCTGGCTCCATCGACCGTGGACGCATCGCCGCCGCCGGGCATTCCTACGGGGCGAACACGACCCTGCTGATTGCAGGCGCGCGCGTCGTCCGCGATGGTCGGCCCCTCGACCGCCGGGACGCCCGGTTCAAGGCCGGGGTCGTGATCTCGGCGCCGCCCTTCTACGGAGAACGCGACCTTCGGTCCGTTCTCGCCTCCGTCACCATCCCGACCTTCCACGTGACGGCGACCGAGGACGAGATCCAGCTTCCCGGGCGGTACTCGCCCGTGCAGGACCGCCTCGACGTGTTCGAGGCGGTAGAGTCGCCTAGGAAGGCACTGGCCGTCTTCCGGGGCGGGTCGCACAGCATCTTCACCGACCGTCCCCTGACCGGCGGTGCCACGCTCAACCCGCAGGTGAAACAGGCGACCGCGGAAGGTACCCTGACCTTCCTCGACTTGGCACTCGGCGGCGAAGAGGCATCTCTGGTGGCCTGGAGCGAGAGCTGGCGGTCGATCCTCGCCGTCGCCCCGTCGCCATTCGCCATACCGCCTGCGCTGCATCGGCAACCCGCAAGACGGGTTATCTGATACGGCCGAGAAAGAGAGGCCGGCGCCTGTCAGGGTTTCTGAGGTAAGGGGCCTTCGTCACCCGCTACGGTGGACGAGGGCCGGCAAGTTCCGGACGGGCGCCATCCCGCATTCACCGCCACGTTCGCTTATGTCTCGGTGCCTCTCATGCTTGCGGCGGCGGCGGGTTTAGGCCTGACGGGGATGCATCTCGCCGCTCATAGCCAGATCAAGCGTCCTGGTGGAGATACGCGCTGATCTAACTGCGCCCGGTCTCCCGAGCCGTGGGTGTCCTGTGTGGATGGCTCCCGCATTGCAAGCGGCGAATTGAGCTTCTGACGCGTTGGTCGGGTGCAGTCTTGTGTCCGGCCTGTTGATGCAGTCGTTCATGTGACTGCTGGCCCTGATAGTATCCGCGAGCTGGGTCCCACTCTGCTTTGCGGGCTATGATGCTCTGGACATTCAGCGGGGTGTCCCGGCTCCCGGTCTGACCGGTTCGCCATCAACTCTCATCGTCCTCGCAACTCGGAAAAGTGCTCCCCTTCCTGCT
>NZ_JAKSYQ010000091.1:0-1405 GCF_022829665.1 Methylobacterium sp. E-041
GTGAGAGGTTAGGCAGCCTGCGCGTGGTGGCGCAAGCGGCGATCCATCAGGGTCTGGCGCTTGATGCGTTCCCGCTCGGCCAGGATCCCTTCGCCGCGTCCGAAGTAGACGTCGGCGGGCGTGAGGTTGCTCAGGCTCTCATGGGCTCGGGCATGGTTGTAGTGTTCGACGAAGTCGGCAACCTGCGTCTCCAACTCGCCGGGCAAGTACGCGTGTTCGAGCAGGATGCGGTTTTTGAGCGTCTGATGCCAACGCTCGATCTTGCCCTGCGTTTGTGGATGGCATGGCGCACCGCGGATGTGGGTCATGCCCCGAATGCCGAGCCAGTCAGCCAGGTCGCTGGCGACGTAGCTCGGCCCGTTGTCGGAGAGCAGGCGTGGCGGCTGCATCACCCGCGCCTGATCGAGCCCAGCCGCACCCAGCGCCAGGTCGAGCGTGGCGGTGACGTCGCTGGCCTGCATCGTCGTGCACAGCTTCCAGGCGACGATGTAGCGTGAGAAGTCGTCCAGAACCGTCGACAGGTAGTACCAGCCCCAGCCAACGACCTTCAGGTAGGTGAAGTCCGTCTGCCAAAGCTGGTTGGGCGCGGTGGTCTTATCGCGGAACTCGTCGGCGGCCTTGATGACGATATAGGCCGGGCTGGTGATCAGGTCCTGAGACTTGAGCAACCGGTAGACCGTCGCTTCCGAGACGAAGTAGCGGCGCTCGTCGGTGAAGCGCACCGCCAGCTCACGCGGACTGAGTTCAGGCTGCTCCAGAGCCAAGGCAACGATCTGCTCGCGGATCTCTGCAGGTAGACGGTTCCAGACCCGGCTCGGCTGCGAAGGATGGTCATTCAACGCCTCGGGGCCGCCGCGCTGGTAGGCGTCGTACCAGCGGTAGAACGTCGAGCGCGTGATGCCGAGCTTGTCCAGGGTGGCACGCACCGGCAGGTGGGATTGCTCGACCAGCCGGATAATCTCCAGCTTCTCGGGGGCCGGGTACCTCATGCCTCGTCGCCCCCAGCCCCGCTCATGCTTTTTTTAAGCAAACGGTTCTCCAAGACGAGATCAGCTACGACCTCCTTCAGCGCCCCCGCTTCGCGACGGAGATCCCGCACCTCATCGGTGGTGGCCGCACGAGACGTGTCGCCGGACAGGCGCTTCTTGCCAGCCTCCAGGAACTCTTTGGACCAGCCGTAGTACATCGAGGCGGCGATCCCCTCACGTCGGCAAAGCTCGGCTATGCTGTCCTCGCCACGCAAGCCTTCCAGCACCACGCGGATCTTCTCCTCGGACGAGAACTGCCGACGTGTGGCCCGACGGATGTCCTTGATCACCGCTTCTGCCGGCTTCTTGGCCGGTCCGGATGTCTGCTTCATCTTCGCTCCTCAGGGGCTACGATGAACCAGCCATCCTCCGTTCGT
>NZ_JAKSYQ010000097.1:0-11585 GCF_022829665.1 Methylobacterium sp. E-041
TTCGACAGGTCGAGCACGTCGTTGATCAGGCCGAGGAGGTGCTGGGCGTTCGATTTGATTTTTCCGAGATCCTTGAGGAGGCTCTCCTGACCGAGCTCCTCCGCCTCTTCCTCGAGCATCTCGGAGTAGCCGATTACGGCCGAAAGCGGCGTGCGCAGCTCATGGCTCATGTTGGCCAGGAACCGGCTCTTCGCCCGGCTGTGCTCCTCGGCCGCGTCCCGCGCCTCCTTGAGCGCCACCTCGAACGCGTGCCGCTCGGTGATGTCCTCATGGACGCCCACCCACTCCCGGATCGCGCCGTCGGCATCGCGCACCGGCACTGCCCTTGCCACGTAGCGGCGCCAGCCCGCCTGGGCGGTGCGCACGCGATGCTCGACCGTGTAAGGGGCCTCGGCTCGCAATGCGTCGGTCCAGGTCGCGATCGTCGCCGGGAGATCCTCGGGATGGATCGCCTTCGCCCAGCCCGCGCCCATGTACTGCTCTGGGGTGTGCCCGGTGATCTCCGCCCACCCTGCTTGCTCCTCGACGAAATGCCCGGCGGCGTCGGTCGTCCACATCACGCCGTTGACGGCCCTGACGGCGGATCGGAAGCGCGCCTCGCTGACGTGCAGGCGTCGCTGCACCCGACGCTGGTCGAGCGAGGAAGCGATCATCGCCAGGAACAGGATGAGGAAGGTAACGCCGGCGACCGCCAGGGCGAGGTCGCGTTGGCCCGCCGCCAGGGTGGCTACGTGGGCCGCATGGGCGCCGCTCTCCTGCGCGGTGAAGGTCGCCGCGGCCATCCCGGTGTAGTGCATCCCAGCGACCGCAAGCCCCATCACGCAGGCGGCGGCGAGTTTCTGCCAGGGCCGATTGCGGCGGAAGGTAAGCCACAGGGCTGCGGTCGCAGCCGTGACCGCGATGACGACCGAGACCGCCACCACAGCCGGGTTGTAGGCAAGGTTGCCCGGCACGCGCATCGCCGCCATGCCGGTGTAGTGCATCGCCGCCACGCCAAGGCCCATAAGCGGGCCCGCGACCAGCAACGAGCCCGCACCCGTTCCCCGGCGTGCAACCCAGGCAAAGGCGCCGGCCGTGACACCCACCGCGATCAGCAGTGACAGGACCGTCAGTCCGAGATCGTAGGCCGCCGCCATTCCCATCTCGAAGGCGAGCATGCCGACGAAGTGCATCGACCAGATGCCACCGCCCATCGCCACCGCCGCGCCAGCGCCCCAGGCCCAGCGTGCACCGGCGTCCGGACGCCGGACGCGGGCACCGAGGTCCAGCGCCGCATAGGACGCGAACACCGCGATGACGATGGACAGCGTGACGAGTAGCGGGTTGTATCCGGTATGGGCCATAGGATGTCCGGTGGGGGCACGGGGTCCGTAGCACCGAAAGGCAGCGTTCCTGGGACAATCTTTCGGCCCGGAAGCGCAAGACCTTGCGAGCCGTCAGCGCGATGGCTCTCGAAGGATCAGGCCGGGCTTGGCGAAACCACCGAACGCAGCAGCCTAGTGAGGTCGTCGAGACCGACCTGGCCCTTTCTGAGGACCTTGTCGGCCCGTCCGGCCAGACGCCGCCGGTCGTTCACGTCGACGTCCTTGGCCGTCAGCACGACGACTGGGATCGAACCCCATTCCGGCTTGGCCCGCAGGGTCGCGAGGAACGCGAAGCCATCCATCTCCGGCATCATCAAATCGAGAAGGATGAGGCAGGGTTGCACTGTCGCGACGACCCCGAGCCCGACCTTGCCGTTCTCGGCCGTGACGACCCGCCAGCCTTCCCGGGTGAGGTGGGTCGACATACGATCCCGTGTGTCGGCATCGTCATCGATGACCAGTAGCGGGCCTTCGTGGTCCCGGGGTCGGAAGCGGTCCATCACCCCCTGAAGCTCGTCCCAGTCCACCGGCTTCTGCAGGTAGTCGGTGGCTCCGAGGGAGAAGGCTAGGTTCTGCTCGTCCAGCACTGTGACCATGACTACGGGCGTGTTGCCGAGTTCTGGATCTCCCCTGAGTTCTCGTAATACCGACCAGCCGTCCAGCTGCGGCATGGTCACGTCGAGCAGGATAACCCGGGGCCTCAGAGTCCGCGCAATCTCCAGGCCCTCCCGCCCGTCGACGGCGGCGACGGCCTTGAACCCGTCGCGTTCGAGGAAGCGGGTGAGGAGATCACGCGTCGCCGGATCATCATCGACGACGAGGACGACGTCCTTGCCGCACACATCGTCGGATAGAGGCATCCCGACATCCGCTTCCATTGCCGGCTGGTCGTTGGTGCCAGCGATGCGGGCCGGGACCGAGATGGTGAAGGTGGTTCCTCGACCCTCCTCGCTCGCCACCTTGATATCGCCGCCCAGCATGGATGCGAACGCCTGGGTGATGGACAGCCCGAGGCCGGTGCCGCCAAACTTCCGCGTCGTCGAGGCATCCGCTTGGGTGAAGCGCTCGAACAGGCGCGCCTGCTGGTCCGGGCTCATGCCGATCCCGGTGTCGCTCACCTGGAAGGTCAGCCAACTCTCGCCGTCGCGTTCGCCCCGTTCGGCCTTCAGGGTGATCCGGCCACCTTCCGTGAACTTGGCGGCGTTGCTCAAGAGGTTGATCAGGCACTGGCGCAGTTTGGTCACGTCGGAACGCGCTTCGCCGAGGTCATCGGCAAGGTCCAGCGTGAGGACGTTCTCTTTTGCGGCGACGAGGGATTCGACCGTCGAGGCGACGTCGCGGACGATCGCGTCGATGGCGAAGTCCTCGACGTAGGTCTCCATCCGCTCCGCCTCGATCTTCGACAGGTCGAGCACGTCATTGATGAGACCGAGGAGGTGGCGCGCGTTCGCCTCGATCTTGCGCATGTCGGGAAGCAGGTCGTCGTGGCCGCCGTCCTCCATCTCCTCCTGCAGCATCTCCGAGTAGCCGATCACCGCCGAGAGCGGGGTGCGCAGCTCATGGCTCATGTTGGCGAGGAACTCGCTTTTGGCCCGGTTTGCCTCCTCGGCAGCCTCCTTGGCGGCGGCCAACTGGAGCTCGCTCCGCTTGCGCCCGTCGATGTCAGTGACGACGACGACGGCACCGACCCGGTGACCATCAGCGTCGAGCATCTGCGCCGCCGAGAACCCGACCCAGGCACGGCTGCCGTCGCCGCGGCGGTAGTCGATTTCAAGATCCGCGCGCGACTCGCCGGCATGCACCACGCGGTCGAGGGGCCAATCCCCGGGCTCGACCTGGCATCCGTCAGAATGGAACCCGACCCAGCGGTCCTTCCGGTCGGCGGACGTATCTGAGACCACATCATGCCCGAGGATCACGGTGGCCCGGGCGTTGTGCCCGACGATGCGGCCCGTCGGAGCCTCGGCGATCAGGACACCGACGGGCAGCGTCTCCATCACCGTGCGGAGGGTGGCCTCGCCGGCCCGCATCCCACGGCGCGCCTCCGCCTCGCCCGCTTCCGCCAACCCGGCCGGAATGGTGCCGGCGAACAGGGTGGCGACGTGGAGGTCGAGGCCGGTGAAGGCATCGGGACGACTGGACTGTAGCTTCAGGACACCGACGGCGGCGTCCCCACGGAGGATCGGGACACAGACTGCCGAGCGTGCGTTGAGCGGGCCGACGAGGTCGCGACGGACGCGAGGGTCAACGAGGAGGTCCGGACACAGCACCGGCTTGGCGGTCGCCAAGCAATGGCCCGAGAGGCTGCCGTCGATGGGGATGCGCAGCCCGACATGGGGTTCGAGCGCACCGCGTGCCGAGCGATAGACGAGGTCGTCGCCCTCACGGAGCTCGATCACTGCGCCCTCGGCTTGGGAGACCGCCGCCATGACACCGCCGACGAGGGTATCGAGGATCACGCCACGGTCCCCTGCCGCCCGGGTCACGCTGGCCTGGGCGGCGATCAGGGCGTTCTGCTGCGCGATCAGCGCGGCCTGGCCGGAAAGAAGTCCCTCGCGCTCGGCGACCGAGCGGCGCAGTTCCATCTGGGACATGACTTGCCCCGCCAGCGCGCGTAGGGCTACCGCCTGCCGATCCGTGAGGCCCTCCGGGCGGGGCGCGAGGTCGATCACGCACAGGCTGCCGAGACGCTCGCCGTCGGCCGCCTCCAGCGGCGCCCCGGCGTAGAAGCGCAGGTACGGTTCGCCCGTGACGAGGGGATTGTCCCTGGTACGGGAGTCCAGCGACAGGTCGGCGATTACGAGCAGGTCCGGGGAGCCGAGGACATGCGCGCAGACCGACTTGTCCAGGGAGGTCTCGCAAGGCGCGAAGCCCAACCGCGCCTTGAACCATTGGCGGTCGCCGGTGACCAGGCTGACCAGGGCGACCGGGACAGAGCAGGTCATTCGGGCCAGCTCGACGATGTCGTCGAACCCTTTCTCGGGAGGCGTATCGAGGATGCCGTACCCTCGGAGTGCGTCCAGGCGACGGGCATCGCCGACTTCGGGTGGGAGCGTATCGTCGGTCATGTGCGGCTCGCTCATGGGAACGGATGGGCTCGCCGACGCAAGGCCGTGGGATGACGCGATGCGGTGTTCGGGTGCCCTCGACAACACGGTGACCGTGCGGTGGTTGCCCGCCCGTCCCGGTCACGTCTTCGAGTGGTCCCTGATTGGCGTCTGTTCCGGAGCGACGGGTCACGCCCTGGAGCAGCCGCCGGGGATCAGTCCTTCTCGATGACCGAGACCTTCCCATCCCGCTCGACGATGGCAACGGCGACCTGATCCATGTCATCGAGGCCCTGTTGGCGGGCGGCGGTGCGCACGTCGGCCTGCTGCATCCGCAGGCGCCGCATCTGGGTCTCGTCCCAGTCGCCGTCTCGGTAGACGACGATGGGCGTGCCGTCGCAGATACGCTCGAACCAGACGTAGCGCAGCTTCAGCCACGAGACGGCCACGTGCATGAGGCCGACGGTGAAGATCGCGCTCATCGCGCCGACGAACGACTTGTCGTCGCCGAGCACCGCGCTGACGCTCATACCGCCGAACAGGAACAGCACCACCATGTCGATGGGGGCCTGCTGGCTCGCGGTCCGGCGTCCGATGAGGCGGATGACGAAGAGAACGACGAGGTAGGCGGCCGCGGCCTTGAAGACGGTGCTCATGCCTACGGCACCGAATACTGCGACCAGGGCAGGGTCTCGCCTGCATCCAGCCGTGCCCAGAGATGGATGCTGCCGCGGAAGCCGGGCGAGCCCGCGAACAGGATGGTGACGCGTTCCTGACCCTTCACGACGGGGAACTCCATGCGGATGCTGTCGGCGCCGGCTTCCCAGACAGAAGGACGCGGGATGATGCTCTCCAACCCAAAATGGTCGGCCAGCCCCTTTGCCATGGTCACGGCGACCTTATCGCCGCCGGGCGGGACGCGGGTGTCGAACTGGACCTTGGTCGGAGCACCGAAGCGGACCACCGCCTCGTAGCGGAGCTTGATCGAGGCATCGGCGTTGGCAGCCTCGCGCTCGCTGAACAGCCCCTGCCCGAACGCTCCGAGGACGGAGGCGCCCACGAATGCGACCATGGCCCAACGGCCGATGATCTCGGCACGCCGCCAACGTCCCTCGAACGCCGGGTAGAAGCCGCGCGCGATCTCCTCGCGCATCGGCGGGTCGGGATGGATGACGTCCAAGATATTTTCCTTGGGCACGGATCTGGGCGGAACCGCCCGGGACGGGAGCCAAGTCGTCGGACCTGCCGTTGGCTCCCTGCAGGTGCGGCGTTATCTGGGATGACGCGGGAACGTGATCGCTCCTTCGGGTCGGCAAACCGGATCACGACCGCCGGAATGCGGCTGCGATCCGGCTCGGTCTCTCAGGCGGCGAGCGGTTTGGCCGTCCGAATCTTCCCATAGAGCTCGACGTGGATCTCGTGGCGAATGCCGTCCTTGGCGCCTACGATCTCGAAGTGCTTCGGCTTGCGTCGAGGCTCTCCCGCGACGGCGTAGCCCTCGGCCTTGACCGCCGCGAGGACCGCCGCCGGATCGGCCGGGGTCTGGTTCGCCTTTTCCGTGTGAAGCTTCGGCGGCCACGCGATCTCGCAGACGGTGCCGTCCTTGAGGGTGATGAGCGTCACTTTGATTTCCGAGGGCTTGGGCTCGCCCGTGATCGTAACTGTGTCGCCATGGGCGATTGCGATGACCTCGGCGCCCTTCGGCCCAAGGTCGGCGAGGATGCGTCCTTCCTTGCCATCGATGGCGAAGCGGTGGCCGAAGACGGCCCAGACGGTGCCGGTGATGGTCTGCATGTCGTTCATGTCGAGTCTTCCTCAAGTGTCGTGTGCCGGCCTGGGCCACGGGATGCCCGGCGTACCTGGACGGGGCCAATTCCTGGCGATGCCGGTGGAGACTGGCATCGGCCCCTGTCGGGGCTGACGGCTCTCTAGGGCCAGGGTTCGAACTCATCCTGAACCGCGCCGTTCAGCCTCCGTTAAGCGCCGGCGACCCGGCCCGACCGCTCATCGGATCGGGACTGTCATCGCGAAACGGAGTCCTCTGGCGTCGATGGTCCGGCGGAAGCACCCCTGCAGGCTCAGCTCGATGATTTGCCTTGCGCGAACAGTGCCCGCCCCTGTGTGCCGATCGCCGATGAGAACTTGCTGGCGACCTAATCGGCGGGCGGAACCGGGTCTTGATTTTGATATGCCCCGCAAAGGTCAGTCAGAGGGCTTGCGAGAAGAACCATCGCGTTCGCTCGTCCTGAGCGGAGGCAACAAATGTTGCCAACGGGCCGTGCTCGACGACTACGCCGCGGTCGGTGAAATAGATCTGTCGGCTACACCACCGTCACCTTTTCCGGCGGACTCCGTCTGAAACGGACCAGCGTCTTACGGCCAAAACCTGCCAAATGTCGAACGTCCGCCTCTGAAGTTTGACGCTCAAAAGCAGACTGGCAGAAAACCACCCGACCCGGACTTGGTGATCCTCCACCAAGCTGCCACGAAGTGGACCTTCCGAGGATCTGTGAAGGGTCGATACCGGACGGTCGCATACCCTGCCTGCTACCCGGCCGAAGGCCAACTTCCGCTCTTGGCGCAAAGCGGCGATGCTGGATGGCGTGGTTGGGTGGATTGGCGACCGTCCGCTTTTGAGCGAGAGTTCGAAGAAGCAGACGCTGTCGCGCCCATTCACGATCCTCCTCGCACTCCTTAGGCATGCGCTCTGGGATTGGGCCACCAAGTCGACCGAGGCTGACGTCTGCGATTTACAATCGAAAACGCGGCTCGGCTGTTGGTGCGACTAGCCTCACGCCTCGCTTCACCCATCCACGTTCCAAGACGAGCCGCAGCGCATTTAAGGTGCCCTTAAGCTGAGGGGCGCGGAGACCCTGCGCCGGCCTCTTGGGCTCCGGCTCAGCGGAACTTTGGATTCGATGCCTCAACACACCACGTTATCGTCTCCGAGCCGTCGCGGCCTCCTGTCGGCCGCCGCCCTCGGCGGGATGGGCCTGCTCGCCGGCCGAGCTCGCGCCGACACCTTTGATTTTCATGTCCCGGGCGGCCCGAGCACCCGGCCCATGACTACGTTATATCCCGAGAAGGGGCGTATGATCGTCCAGCGCACCCGGCCGCCTTGGCTGGAGACGCCGTTCGAGGTCTTCGACACCGGCGTGTTCACCCCGAACGACCAGCACTTCGTCAGCTGGCATTGGGCCACCTTCCCGACTCGCATCGACACCGACAGCTTCGCCCTGAAGCTCCACGGCCTCGTCGAGCGGTCGCAGGCGCTGTCGCTGCGTGAGTTGATCCACGATCTGCCGCGCTTCGAGATCGCGGCGGTCAGCCAGTGCGCCGGCAATTCGCGTCTCTACGCGCAGCCCCGGGTCGCGGGTGCCCAATGGGCGAACGGCTCCATGAGCAACGCTCTCTATGCCGGTGTGCGCCTCAAGGATGTCCTTGATCGCGCCGGTGTGAAGGCCGGGGCCACCCATGTGCAGTTCGGCGGCCTCGATGAGCCGCAGCTGCCTGACGCACCGAAATTCGTGAAGGCTCTGGACATCGATCACGCCCGCGACGGCGAGGTCATGCTGGCCCTTGCGATGAACGGCCAACAACTGCCGATGCTCAACGGCTTTCCGCTCAAGCTCATCGTCCCCGGCTGGTCAGCCGTCTACTGGATCAAGATGCTCGACGACATCGAAGTGACAGACCACCCCGACCCGAGCGTCTGGACGACCCGGAGCTACCGGGTGCCGGATACGCCCCACTACACGGTCGAGCCCGGGCAGAAGGGCTTCGGCATGATCCCGATCACCCGGAACCTGCCCCGCGCATTCGTGACCAACCTCGAGCCGGGCGACATCGTCCCGGTCGGGGTGCCGCAACCGGTGCGCGGCATCGCCTTCGGGGGCGACCGCGGGGTCGCTGCGGTGGACCTGTCGCTCGATGGCGGCCGGACCTGGCAGCCCACGACCCTTGGCAAGGATGAGGGCACCTACAGCTTCCGGCAATGGCAGGCCACGATCAGCCTCCCCGCTCGCGGGGCGCACACCGTGATGGCCCGCTGCATCAACACCGACCGGGTGATGCAGCCGATGCGGCGCGTCTGGAACCCGGGGGGGTACATGTCGAACCAGGTCGAGACCCTCGACCTCGTGGCGGCCTGAGGGGTGAGCGCGACCATGTCTCGATCCCTCCGCCCCACCCTGCTGGCCGGCCTCATTGCCGGCTTTCTTGCCGGCCCGGTGCCGGCCTTCGCCGCCGCGCCGCTGGAGCTTCGCCCGACGCCCGAAATCGACTTGCCCTTCGGCGACGATGTTGGTTTCCCCGCCGGGCCGGGCTCCGACGTCATCGCGTCGAACTGCACGGCTTGTCACTCCGCCGACCACACCCTGAACCAGCCCGCCCTCTCGCGGGAGGAGTGGCATGCGGTCGTCGACAAGATGATCACCGCCTACAAGGCTCCGATCACGCCGGAGGATGCGCGGGTGATCGTCGACTACCTCGCCCGGGTCAAAGGCGAGCCGTAGCGGGCGGAGCACGCCTGGCGAGCCCGGGGCCGAAGATCGCGCTCGCCTTGAGGCCGGGGCCGCCGTCCCGTCCGTCGAGGTGCAGGCGGGCGCCGGATTGCATCAGCGCCATGGTGACAATCGAGAGGCCGAGGCCGCTGCCGAGCTTCGCCCGCTGGCTGCCGCGCACGAAGCGTTGGATCACCAGGGCGCGCTCCGACTCGGCAATGCCGGGTCCCTCGTCGGTGATCGACAGGGTGGCGCTTCCATCCGCGCCGAGCGCGGCATCCCAGGTGATCGCCCCCTCCGGGGGGGTCATCGACAGGGCGTTCTCCATCAGGTTGCGCATGGCGAGGTCGAACAGGTCCTCGTCCATCTGGATCTCAAGCTCGATGAGGGCGGGTGCGAAGGCGACGCGCTCCGACGTCGGCACGCCGCCCATCCCTGCAAGCAGATCGCGCAGGCGCTCCTCCACGGGGATCCAGGCGATGGTGGCTGGGCGCCCGCCGCTGTCGAGGCGCGAAACCGTCAGGAGTTGCTCGACGAGGCGTGCCGATTGATCGACCGCGCGCAGGGTCTGGGCGAGGGCGGCATCCCGCATGGCGGCGCCGGGCGCCTGCATGGCCACTTGAACCTGCGTCTTCAGGCCGGCCAGCGGCGTCCGCAACTCGTGCGCCGCATAGGCCAGGAAAGCGCGCTCGTGTTCGCGCGCAGCCGCGACCTTACCGAACAGCCGGTTCAGCGCATCGACCAGCGGCCGGATCTCCGACGGCATTCGGCCGGTCTCGACCCGCTCCAGGTTGTCGGCATCCCGGGCGGCGAGGTCGCGGGTCGCGCGGTTCAACGGCCGCAGGCCCCGGCCGACGCTGAGCCAGATGAGCGGCGCCAGGATCGGCAGGACGCAACCGGCGGTGAGCAGCAGGCTTTCGACCAAGCCGTGCTCCAGTTGCCGCCGCTGCCCGAGATTGTCGCCCACGAGGATGCGGAAGCCCTTGGCCGGGTCGGACAGGGCGTAGACACGCCAAGCTTGACCCTCGACCACGCGGTTCGAGAACCCTTCGTGCTGGTCCGACAAGACCGGATCCGGCGACCCGTCCGAGGCGCCGATCAGGCGCCCGTCCAGGGACCAGATCTGGCAGCTGAGATGACGGTCGTAACGCACTACCCGCGCAAGGGCGTCGCCGTTTCCGGCCACCTGCCGTGCGGCCCCCGCCCGCGCCGGCGTGAACAAGCTGTCGACCATGCGGGCCGCCTCCATGAGGCGGCGGTCGAGGATGCTCTCGAACTGGGCGCGGCTGTCGACATAGGTCCAGGCGATGGCGGCGAGCCAGACCAGCCCGGTTGCCGTGACCAGGGTGACGAACAGGCGCATGCGCAGGGAGTTCACGCACGCTCCTCCCGGATGCGGTAGCCGAGGCCGCGCACGGTCTCGACCGCGTCCCGTCCGATCTTGGCGCGCAGATTGTGGACATGAACTTCAAGCGCGTTGCTGCCGATCTCCTCGTTCCAGCCGTAGAGGCGGGCTTCCAGCTGGCTTCGGGACAACACACGGCTGGGCCGCTCGATCAGCGCCTCCAGCAAGGCGAACTCCCGGCGCGAAAGGTTAAGCGCGACGCCCGCCCGCGCCACCAACCGGCTGCTCAAGTCGATCGTGAGGTCGCGCCACGCGAAGGTTGCAGAGGCGCGTCCTGCCGCCCGCCGGATCATGACACGAAGCCGGGCTGCGAGCTCGCCCAGGTCGAACGGCTTGCCCATGTAGTCGTCCGCGCCGCGGTCGAGCCCGGCGATCCGGTCGGCGACGGCGTCGATCGCGGTGAGGACCATGACCGGTGTGGCGTTGTCCCGCGCGCGAATGTGGCTTAGCACGTCCAGTCCGGAGCCGTCGGGCAGCATCAAATCCAAGATCGCCGCGCTGTAATGCGTCGCATCGAAGATCGACATCGCGTCCCCGCATGTGGCAACGCAGTCCGCGGTCATGCCATGCAACGACAACCCTGAGACCAGGCCGTCCGAAAGCACGGGGTCGTCTTCGAGAACGAGGATGCGCACCGAACGTTCGCTTCAGGGTTGCGCATGTGCCGCGATCGCGCCGAGGTACCACGCTAGCGGCGGCTTGGGGCAACTTTGTGGGTTCAGTCCGCGGAATCCGGCTGTAGGCTGCGGTCATGCCTCCGCGGCGCGCTCAAGAACACGCTACGCCTTCGGCTCTCCCGCGATGAAAGAGCTGCTTCCGAATAGGTACATCTTGGACCGACGTTTCGTCGGACGGGCAACGAGGCGGCTGTCCGCTTCCGCGGTGTCGCCATGACCGACTTCTACGACCGGAATGGGTCGCAAGCCGAACGGCGGCTCGGCGTGAGACACCCCGTCCGCCTCTGTGCCGAGAAGGAGCAGACGCGGACGTCAAAGTCGGGATTGAACGTGGGCCAGAGCGCCTCAGTCGTGAGGTTCTACCTCAGGCGGCTCTGACGGTCGCGAGGAAACGATCGACTTCCGCCGCGAGGTGCTCGGACTGACGCGATAGCTCGGACGCCGCGCCCAGCACCTGGGTCGCCGCCGCGCCGGTCTCCTCGGCCGCGCCCGCCACGCCGGTGATGTTGCCGGTTACCTCCGCCGTGCCCACAGCCGCCTGGCTGACGTTGCGTACGATCTCCTGCGTCGCCGCGCCCTGCTGCTCCACG
>NZ_JAKSYQ010000099.1:0-478 GCF_022829665.1 Methylobacterium sp. E-041
ATCCTAGCCAGCCAGACGGATGCGGCTGGCAACACAGGTTCCGACACCCTGCTGTTCAACCTGAAGAGCACCGCACCAGCTTCGACGACGACGCTACCAACGACGGTGCAGAGTGACACTTTGGTGTTCAAGGTCTCTGGCGACAACTGGCAGGGTGATCCGCACTTCACCGTGACGGTCGACGGCAAGCAGGTCGGCGGTGTGCTGACCACCTCTGCTTCGCATGCTGCTGCTCAGACCCAGGACATCACCCTGACGGGCAACTTCGGCTCAGGCGCTCACGATGTCGCTGTGAAGTTCATCGACAACGCCGACAACGGTTGGGGCAACGATCGCAACCTCTACGTCCATCAGCTCACGGCCACCATCCGCAGGTCGTCCTGGCCGTGCAGCGCGAAGACCGCATCGCTCCGGTCCTGGCGGTCACCCTTGTCGCGTCGGTAGACCTGTATGCGGTCGGCGAAGACGTGCAGCAGGG
>NZ_JAKSYQ010000100.1:0-543 GCF_022829665.1 Methylobacterium sp. E-041
GCCCTGGCGCGAGGTCTGGGCCGTGGCCTGGGCGGTGGCGATCACCTCGCCGGCCCGCTTCGTGATCTGCGCACCCGAATGGGTGATCTCGTCCACCGTCGCCGCCGTCTCCTGCACCGCCGCGAACTGCTCCTCCACCGACGCCGCCTGCTCCTGCGCCGAGGCGCGGATCTCGGCCGCAGCCGCGTTCAGGTCCGACGTCGCCGCACGGTTCGTCCGCGCAAGATCCGCAAGCCCCGAGACCATCCCGTTCAGCGCACGCCCGAGGCGACCGATCTCGTTGTGGCCGCCGTCCCCGAGCGTCCCGGACAGGTCGCCCTGACCGACCTGCTCGACGAAGGTCATCACCCGCCCGAGCGGCCGGACGATCACGCGGTTGATGGCGATCCCGATCCCGATGCAGATCAGGAGCGTGATCAGGGCCGCGCCCCACAGGGTCAGGAACGCGGTCCGCTGCGCCTCCGCGACGCGATCGTTCAGCGCGTTCCGGGCATCGTCCTGCTTGGTCTCGATGACGGCGAGCTTTTCGCGCAGGGTGTCGAA
>NZ_JAKSYQ010000102.1:0-313 GCF_022829665.1 Methylobacterium sp. E-041
CCAGCCCCGCTACCATCGCATTAAGGGTACGCTTCAAGCGACCGATCTCGTTGTGGCCGCCTTCCCCGAGTGTACCTGTCAGGTCGCCCTCGCCAACATGCTCGACGAAGGTCATCACCCGCCCGAGCGGCCGGACGATCACGCGGTTGATGGCCATCCCGAGCCCGATGCGGATCAGGAGCGTGATCAGGGCCGCGCCCCACAGGGTCAGGAACGCGGTCCGCTGCGCCTCCGCGACGCGATCGTTCAGCGCGTTCCGGGCATCGTCCTGCTTGGTCTCGATGACGGCGAGCTTTTCGCGCAGGGTGTCGAA
>NZ_JAKSYQ010000106.1:0-926 GCF_022829665.1 Methylobacterium sp. E-041
CTGGCGCCCCTCGCCGAGGATCCCCGCCACCGCCTGGTCGAGGCCGACATCTGCGACGCCGACGCGGTGCGCGCGGCGTTCGCGGACTTCCGGCCCGACGCGGTGATGCACCTGGCGGCCGAAAGCCACGTCGACCGCTCGATCACCGATCCGGGCGCGTTCATCCGGACCAACGTGATCGGCACCCAGGTGATGCTGGACGCGGCGCGCGGCCACCACGAGGGGCTGGCGGCGGACGCGCAGGGCCGCTTCCGCTTCCTCCACGTCTCGACCGACGAGGTCTACGGCTCGCTGCCGCCGGGCGGGTTCTTCACGGAAGGCAGCCGCTACGACCCGCGCTCGCCGTACTCGGCCTCGAAGGCCGCCTCCGACCACCTGGCCCGGGCCTGGCACGAGACCTACGGCCTGCCGGTGCTGGTGACGAACTGCTCGAACAACTACGGGCCGCGCCACTTCCCGGAAAAGCTCATCCCGCTGATGATCCTCAACGCGCTCGAGGGCCGTCCGCTGCCGGTCTACGGCGACGGCCTGAACGAGCGCGACTGGATCCACGTCGAGGACCACGCCCGCGGCCTGGTGGCGGTGCTGGAGCGCGGCCGGGTCGGCGAGACCTACCTGCTCGGCGGGCGCGCGGTGCGCAACAACCTCGCCGTGGTCGAGGCGCTGTGCGCCGCCTTCGACCGGCTGCGGCCCGAGCACGCCCCGCACGCGCGGCTGATCGCCTTCGTCGCCGACCGGCCCGGGCACGACCGCCGCTACGCGATCGACCCGGGCAAGGCCGAGGCCGAGATCGGCTGGGCGCCGTCCAAGACCTTCGAGCAGGCGCTGGAGGAGACCGTGCGCTGGTACCTCGACAACGCGGCCTGGTGGCGCCCGATCCGCGAGGGCCGCTACGCCGGCGAGCGCCTCGGCCTCGCCCCGGCCGC
>NZ_JAKSYQ010000111.1:0-3351 GCF_022829665.1 Methylobacterium sp. E-041
AGCAGGAAGGGGAGCACTTTTCCGAGTTGCGAGGACGATGAGAGTTGATGGCGAACCGGTCAGACCGGGAGCCGGGACACCCCGCTGAATGTCCAGAGCATCATAGCCCGCAAAGCAGAGTGGGACCCAGCTCGCGGATACCATCAGGGCCAGCAGTCACAAGAACGACTGCATCAACAGGCCGGACACAAGACTGCACCCGACCAACGCGTCAGAAGCTCAATTCGCCGCTTGCAATGCGGGAGCCATCCACACAGGACATCCTCGCCGAGCCCACTCACGACCCATAGCAAGCCTTGAGAAGGGCTGCTTCACAGGCGAGTGGTCAAGCCGGTGAGCCAATCCGGCGAGACGTTGACCAGCGCGGTCTCCGCCGCCTTGTCGTAGCCGGAGGCGATCAACAGGCCGGTGGCAACAAGGATCAGCCCGAGCGCCGCCTTGAGCCCCTTGCCCAGTCCCATCATCCGGTCGCGCCAGCGCATCAGGACCTCGCGTGAGACGGTGCCGAGCAGAACTAGCGGCAGGGCCGCGCCGAGGCCGAACAGGAGCATGGTCAGCGCGACGATGCCAAGATCGCGCCCCTGGGAAGCGAGCAGCGAGGCCGCTCCGAGGGTCGGGCCGACGCAGGGGCTCCACACCGCCCCGAGCAGCACCCCGACGCCGAACTGTCCGAGAAGGCCTGCGGTCGAGAAGCCACCGAAACGGCTCTCCGTCCAGTTGCTTACTGGTCCGGCGGCTACGGCGAGCCGGGTCTGGGCCGCCGGGACCATCAGGACCAGCCCGATCAGGATGAGCATGATGGCCGCGCCGATTCGGAAGATGCCGGCGTCGAGGCCGATGGCGAAGCCAACGGTCGCCACGAACAGCCCGATGGCCACGAAGGACAGGGCCAGGCCGGCGGCGAGCGCGGCCGGGCCGAGCCGGTGTTCCGAGGCGGCCGCGCCGAGCACCAGCGGCAGCAACGGCAGCACGCAAGGAGACAGCACCGAGAGGATGCCGGCGAGGAAGGCGAGGCCCAGGCTCGTGACCATGACGGCTCAGATCGCCTTTTCGAGGAGTGAAGAGATCGCCTCGGGCTTGGTCTCGCCGGCCGAGCGCCCGGTCTCCTTCTCGCCCTTGTAGGTGATGAGCGTGCTCTGCATCGTGGCGCCGAACTGCTTCACCACGTCCTTGCGGCTGTCGAAGTCGACGTCGAACACCTGTAGGTCCTTGAACTTCGGGTCGGCCTCAAGCTTCGACAGGATCGGCTTCTGGGCGGCGCAGGTGGCGCACCACGGAGCGGTGATGTGGACGAGGATCGGCTTGCCGGCCTTCTGGGCCGCCTCGAAGGCGGCGGGCGTGTAGGTCATCTCGGCGGCGCCGGCGGCGGTGCCGAACAGCATAGGGGCGACGGAGAAGGCGGCGAGCAGGATGCGGCGAGTGGTCATGGAGGCTGTTCCCGTGATGGCTGGCTGGGGGTGGAGGTCGGGTCTCAGTTCGAGACCTGCGTGATCGCCCGGTCGACGTTCACGCGGGCCGACCAGTCCTTGGCGCTGTCCTGGCCCTTAAGATCAATGAGGCGGGCGGCTGTGACGTCGACGTTCTTGAAGTCGGCCCCGGCGACGGTCGCGCCGGTGAGATTGGCCCCTGACATGTCGGAACCCATGAGGACCACGTCGGTGAGGTCCGCGTCGGTGAGGTCGGCGTATTCCAGGCGCGAGCGACCGAGGTTCGCCCCCTTCAAGTTGGCACCCTTGAGGTTCACCGAGACGAACACGGCCCGCATCAGGCCCATGGACTGGTTCTTGATGTCGGCGCCGCCCTTGAGGTCGACCAGCGTCGCCCCAGCCATGTTGGCGCCCTTGAAGTCGCCGATGGGCATCGACCGACTGAGGTCGGCCCCGCTCAGGTTGGCGTCGCGGGCGGTGATGCCGAACATCTTGGCGCCCACGAGCTTGGCGCCCGAGAGGTCGGCCTTGATGAACCAGGCCTGCTCCAGATTGGCACCGCTCAGGTCGGCGCCGCGCAGGTTGGCCTTGTTCAGGCGGGCGGTGCGCAGGTTCGCGCCCTTGAGGTTCAGGCCGGACAGGTCGAGGCCGGCCAGCGCCTTGTCGGAGAGGTCAATGGGCTTGCCGTCTGCCTTGGCGATCAGCGCCTCAACGTCGGCCCGGGTCATCTCGGCCTTGGTCATCGCGGGCGAGGTCATGTCGGCCCCGAGCAGCAAATCCTGTTCAGCGGCGGCCGGGCCGGCGACGAGAGCGGCCAGCATGAAGCTTAGGGCGAGGCGGCGCATCAGTTTACTCCCATCAGGTGCCGTGCATGGCCGACGCCCGTATCGTGTTCGTTGTGTCGTGATGCTATGCCGAGCCGCTGCATCCGGTCGGTGACCCAGGTCACACAAGTCCGGCGCGGTGGGAGAAAAACGCAAAGCGAGCCGGACGATCAGCCCGTCGTCCCGGCCTGAGAGCGACGCCGATCATGATGGACGCGCACAAGGTCGAGCATTGGGTCGACCGATTTCCACTTCTCCAGGCGCTCAGCCCGGCGCACCTACAACTCGCCCGGGGAACCGTGCAGTTCCCGGTGCTGGAGGCCGGTGCTACGGCCTACGAACTCGATGGCGAGTGCGCCAACTACCTTATGTGCCTTGAGGGGCGCACGCGTATCTTCCGCATGTCTGAGGGCGGGCGCGAGGTCTTGATCTACAAGGTCGGTCCCGGCGGCACCTGCGCCCTTACCACGCAATGCCTCCTATCCGGCGGTACCTTCCCGGCCCAAAGCGTAGCCGAGGAGCGGACTGAGCTTGCGGCTCTGCCGGTGAGCACATTCCAGCACTTGATGGGCGATAGTTCCGCGTTTCGCAGCTTCGTCATGGACGACTACACGCGGCTGATGTCCGGTCTGTTCACGCTGATCGACGAGGTAGCGTTCGCCCCGCTCAAACAGCGCCTCGCCCAACGGCTCTTAGAGCCCGTCCGATAACATCCGGCAGGGGTTGAGTGGCCGGGATGGCGGTGATTCCAGAAGGGTGCTGAAGCCTGATCTGGATGTGCCATGTGGACCCCGACCACTCGCCGGCAGCATACCCGTTCGCGCCTGCGCTACGAAACCGACCTGACCGATGCGGAATGGGCCGTGATCGCGCCGCTGAGGCCGGCTCCGGCATCAGCGGCGCGAGATCTGGAACGCGATCTTCTACGTGCTGCGGGGCGGCATCGCGTGGCGGATGATCCCGAAGGACCTGCCTCCGCGCAGCACGACGTTCGGCTTCTTCGCGCGCTGGCGCGACGAGGGCCTGTTCGGTCGGATCAACCATCACCTCGTCATGGCGGATCGCGAGCGGGTCGGTCGAAGCGCCTCGCCCACCGCTGC
>NZ_JAKSYQ010000114.1:0-2301 GCF_022829665.1 Methylobacterium sp. E-041
ACGGCAAGGCCGAGCGCTTCATCCAGACCTCGCTGCGTGAATGGATCTACGCCGAGCCCTACGCCTCATCCGCCGAGCGGACACAAGCCATGAGCCCCTGGATCGACCACTACAACACCAGCCGAACCCACTCCGCCCTCAGCCGACAGACACCCTGGCAAAGCCTGAACAACCTTCTGGGCAACGACAGTTAGGCGCCCGCTGAGATCCTTGTCCATCGCCTCGGCATTGCCGCGGATGCCAGCCCTGTCGCCACTCTCGACGTTGGTGTTGAGCCCCTTTTGGAAACTCAGACCTGCGGAGAGCTTGGACTCGCGCTGACCCGCATCCCTCCGCGCCCTGGGGAAGAACCTAAAGAACGCATTAAATGCCCCAAATCATGGTAAAGCCATAGTTTACCAATCCTGGACATCTCTAAGTAATTCGGCACCACTATGAATGGCCTCGCTGCAAGCTGAACACAGCTGCAAGGGAGCTCTCTATGATCACGGACATTCACATCCGCCGGATGTTCATCGTGCTGTTTGCTTTTGCAGCAACAACAGTCCCGGTGCTGAAGCAGGTGCTGTCCTGAGTGTTTTGCCATTGAGTGAGAGGATGGGAGCCGGAAGAGATCAAGGACGGCTCATGAATGGCCCTCCGGATCCTCACGCAACTGCTGCGAAAACGATGCGGTCGGTGGCGCCGATCTCGATGGTGTAGGGCTGGATCTGGCCGATGTTGGAATAGGTGAGTAGGTGGCGCGGCTCTTTGGACGGGTCGGGCACCTTGCCCACCGAGCACCACAACGCGGGTTCGGAGAACGATGGCGTGACGAACGCTACGCAGGGGCCATTAAGGCCACCCGGCACCAAGGACTGCACGGTCGGGAGTGCGTTCGGGTCAGTCGGTGTAGTACCGGAGATGGTCAGCGTGGCGCTGGCGATCCGCGCGGGGCCTCGATGCTGAGGCGTGGTGCCGGGAGGATGAAGTTCAATGCGAATGGTACCGGTGACCATAAGGCTCTCCTGAAGCTCTGAGGGAGGAGACCGCAGCGGGGTGCCCCCTCCGCCGCGATCTCCGATGATCCCGCTGGCTTGGAGAGCGGGCGGTCTTGCCGGCCTTTGGATCCTGCCCCCCCTGGCTTGGGATCAGACGTAGGACAGGCTGGCTTGTCGCTGTTGGGCTGACCGGATCGCCCTCAATGGCGCGACTGGAGGCCCTCGCGGGTCGGCCGCGCAATCTCGTGTCAGGCCACGCGGCGCCAGAGCATCCCGTCGGCAGCATGGCGCTGATCACCCACCTGGTAGGCGGTGAAGGCGCTGGCGCGAGCGGCAGCAACAACCGTGCGCGCGTCGCTCGCGGGTGCCTTCCGCTCGGCTGCTTGCACGGAGGCAGACCAAGCCGCGAAGCGCTCAGCCTGCGTTGGCGTGCGTTCCGCCGCTCCGGGAGCGCGGTCCTTGCCCAGCACGCGACGCCAGTGAGCCTGATTGGCCTCGGTGTTCTCTCGGGTGATGGTCATGCGCGGTATCCCGTGTCGGATCTGAGGGGCTGAGGAAGGCTGCGCCAGATCGGCGGGGCATCCCGACCGAGACCGGGCAGCGTCACACGATGCGAGAGCGCGACATGCGGCTCGCCGGGTATGCTGGGCACTGCGACGCGGCGCTCGATCGTCTTGGCGACCCGATGCCGGAGATCGTTACCGGCCAGGATGCCGGCGGGCTGACCGGTCCGGGCGTCGACCCAGACGAGGTCACGCACGACCTCGGTGCGCATCGGGATGGTCTCGGTGCCGTTGAACGGCTCACCCGGCGGCACTGGCTCTGCGCCCTCCGGCAGGGCTGCGTTGGCCTCGGCGATCCGCGCTTCCTGCTCGCGCAGCTGGCCGAGCACGCCAGCTAGCTCCCGCGCCAGGACGACGTACCGATCAGCGAGTTTGGCCGCCTCAGCGCTGGCTTTCATGCCGACCTTGCGCAGGCCTTTTCGACGGGTCTGCTCAGCCTCGTGCTCGGCGCTCGCCTTGGCCTCGGCAGCGAGTGCCGCGGCGTGCTGAGCGGTGGCCTGATCGATACGGACCTTAGAGACGGCGATGCGGTGGTCGAGGTCGGCCACGTCGTCGGCGCTGCCGGTCAGCATCAGGTCTGGGCGGCTGGCCTCCAACGCAGTGCGCTCAGCAACAGCAGCATCGCGATCGGCCGCGATCTCCACTAGGTCGCGGACTCATAAAGTTCGCAGCCAGACCCGGACGGCAGCGAGTTTGACGCTGGCGAGGAAGTTGTCGGGATCCTTGTCGTAGCGGGTGGCGACGGCGCGGAAGTGCTT
>NZ_JAKSYQ010000124.1:0-1017 GCF_022829665.1 Methylobacterium sp. E-041
GCTGGCGATGAAGTGCTGCAACTGGTCGTGGCCCGAAAGCCCAAGCCGTGCCGCCATCGGCTGAAGGCTCTTGCGATCCCCCGGGCCGAGGAGGCCCCGGAAATAGAGCGGTGCCCAGGTTCGTCGGGTCTTGCGACCCATTAACCTGCCCATCGATGATATTGTCGCTCGGCAGATAGACCGAGGAAAAACGGCTATGGACCGTGTTCTAGCCCGCGGCATCGGGACAAAACTATCGGGTCAGTGTCTCCATATTGTGAAGGATGTGCAGCAGGTCGAGTTGCACAACCGGCTCAGACTAAGCAATCCGGTTTCGCAGCCTGCAGATGTTATCGAGTTAGCTAAACCCGCTCTTGCGCTGCATTTTGGATTATTCATCAGACTAAATGACAAATCAAATAACAATACTACTTGAAAAAATGTAAGTCTTGTCCAGATTTAATAATATAAATGTTGATTATAAATATAAAAATTGTAATAAAAACAACTGTTATGTAAATAGACCATTTTTATTCAATAGATATGCTAAAATATAGGTTTTATATTAATTTCAAATTATCTTTGTCGCAATCTTATCGCAATCTTTACCCAGATTGTTTAGATGCCATGCAGAATTTACCGGTTACATTGAATCTACCGGCAGCATCTCATCGCATAATTGAGGACGCAGCCTAACAATATTATATGATCGAGGTTCAGGTGACGCAGACTGGTGTGTATGTCGGCAATGATCCTGCGTCCTTTGCTGCGTACTCGAAGTGGGTTGGGAGCACGCCAGGTAACGTGCTGAACTACCTCAACAACGACAGCTGGAAGGCTTTCGACAGCTCGATCGCCTATGAGGTGACGCTTTGGAAGACCACCGCCACACCCAGCATCTGGTCGGTACCGCTGACGGTTTGGGGCACCTCGCTCGAGCAGGTCGCCACAGGCGCTTTCAACGATCATTTCCTCAAGGCCGCGCAGGGCTTAGCGCAGACCAAGGCCAGCAGCGACGGCAACATCTACGTGCGCGTC
>NZ_JAKSYQ010000128.1:0-1781 GCF_022829665.1 Methylobacterium sp. E-041
GGCACCGCACGAACAGCGCGGGATGGATGCGCATCAGCGTGCCATCGTAGTCCCGCAGGTCGAAGTAGCCGTAGACCGTGCTGCGGGCCAGCATATCCGTCGGCAAGGCCCGCCACTGACAGCCCGTGCTCAACACGTACATCAGGCGTCCACCACGTCCCGGGTCTCGACCGTGCGCTTATTCCCGCCCCGCTTGGCCGACGGGATCAGCGGCGCAATCACGCCCCATTTCGGTCCGTTAGGTCGCTTGCGTAGCGCAGCACGCTCCGGTCGTAGCGAACACGGTTTTCGGTCGTCCAGATCAGCAAATGCCTTTCTCAGCCCTCGCTTGAATCACAACCTACTCAAATCGCACAACTTGTTGCAGATCACATACTTATCTTGTAGGCTTTCTGCTATCTACGGTCACCTACCTGTAGTAACCTTTTGCGTCGCGCATTCAAAATACCGGGCAAACTAAAGTTAATATTTAACTCTAGATATAATTCAGAGATATAAAATTTCTATTGCTGCTAATAACGGATATTGAGGAAAATTTCAATACTATTATTTATATAAATTGCAACCAAATGAATCACCTTGCTTCATAAGTGAATAAGTTGGGATCATCAAAATGCGAAAAACTATAGTAATAACTGGCGGGGACGAAAAATTTTACAACCTAATGATGGAATGCATTTTGTCTTTAAATAAAGTTGGAATTAGGTCTTTTGCAGAGATTGGGGTTTTGAATCAAGGTCTGTCTGAACATTCCTGTTCATGTATCAAAGCAATGGGGATAAAAATTGCTAATCCAGAATGGCCGGACTTCGTTCCCTCTGAGCTAAGGAATAACAATCAGATTGGTCTGGTAAGCAGGCCATATTTAAGGGACTTGTTTCCAGGGTACGATATATATCTCTGGTTTGACGCCGACGCTTGGGCCCAAAATAGTGATTTCTATAACTCTTACATTGAAGGAGCTGCTCGTGAAGGGGCTGCTGTTGCTCTAGAAAATGGGGCGGGATATCGCAAGAGTTGGAGAGAAATGAAGTGGTGGGCTGGAAATTATATATCAGCGTATGGACTAAAAACAGGGCTAAACTTATCATTTAAAAATAGTATTAATATAGGTATTTTAGCTCTTAAAAATGATGCTGCTCATTGGGGCGCATGGACAGCACAATATAAAAGTATAATTGATAAAACTGGTAAACTGAACCTAGACCAACACGCCTTTCACGCTGCTATTCATCTAAATGGATTCAGAACGAAGCTTTTACCCGCACGTATGAACTGGCTACCAATTTTAAGCGCTCCGTTGGTTGAAAAAGGTTCTATGGTACTTAGAGAACCAAGTGTGAATAAAGAAGTTATTAGTATTATACACTTAGCCGGGCCTGATAAAGAAAGAACATATAATCTCAAAGGAGGCTTAGATATCTCAACTTCTTTGACATATAATGCGTATAATAGTCTATATGATAGTCATCACTCATGATCCATGTTTTATCATGCTGATGCTTTACTCTAGTACTACCTACGCAGTTTGAAGGGGCGTGATGCGTTGTCTGCCCCAGGATGGGTCGGGGGCGGTGATGGATCGGGATCGCGAGGGGACAGACGGGCTCGATACGTGACTGGTGCCGTTTCTGGCGGCGATGGGTCGCAAGACCCGACGAACCTGGGCACCGCTCTATTTCCGGGGCCTCCTCGGCCCGGGGGATCGCAAGAGCCTTCAGCCGATGGCGGCACGGCTTGGGCTTTCGGGCCACGACCAGTTGCAGCACTTCATCGCCAGC
>NZ_JAKSYQ010000129.1:0-484 GCF_022829665.1 Methylobacterium sp. E-041
CCTCGTCGACGCGAGGACTCGGCGCGGGCCCGGCGCCCGGCGGTGGCGGTTCAGCCAGGCCGGGATCGTCACCACGGACCTGATGCTGCTCGACGCCAGCCCGAGCGCACCGATCGGACAGCTCGACCGAGAGCGCTCCGGCCTCTGATGGCGGCGATCGACGCCTGCAACGCCCGGTTCGGCCGCGGCAGCTCGGCGACCTGCGTCGTGTAGCGCAGCGTGCGCATCTCGAACTTCGTGCTCCACGTCCGCTTCTCCACGAGACCAACCCGGGCGGGGACGACGCTGCCGCGGCCGAACCGGGCGTTGCAGGCGTCGACCGCCGCCATCAGAGGCCCGGAGCCCACTCGGCCGAGCTGTTCGATCGGTGCGCGCGGGCTGGCGTCGAGCAGCATCAGGTCCGTGATGACGATCCCGGCCTCGCTGAACCGCCACGGCCCGGCGCCGGGCTCGCGCCAAGTCCTCGCCACGCCGAGGCGAGCGG
>NZ_JAKSYQ010000157.1:0-64998 GCF_022829665.1 Methylobacterium sp. E-041
CCTGGATGCCTACAACTTCGCTCGGCGGCTCAAGACCCTACGCGGCCTTACTCCGTATGAAGCGATCTGCCGGGCCTGGGCAGACAATCCAGACCGCTTCAGATACGATCCAACCCATCTCACCTCGGGACTGCACAGCTAGGCGTTGGTGATAGTCCGAGGGGGGATCGTTCGAAATGCTCATAGGCTGGCCTACGCAGGTCGAGAGCACTCGGTTTCACCACGGCCTGTTAGATCGATCCCGCTGGTTTTGACCGGGGCAACCCCAGATCCGTCAAACCAAGCCCCTGCGCCAAACCGATCGCAGCCTCCAGTGAGAGATCGTTGCTAGTGCCTTGTTCGATGGCCTCGATAACACTCGGATCGGTCCCTAGGAGGCGTGCAGCACTGATCAGATCCAAACATAGCTTGGCACGCGCCGGTCCCGCATGGTGGGCAAGGTTCCGAAACAGAACTCGCCTCCGTTCCGCTGTTTGTTCCATGCACACTGCATGAGTTCCTGGTGAACGACGAATTGCCGCTCTCCGAGCATAGCTGTTTAGGCCCGACATCCCCCTACCTGTGGTTGATCCCCTGCCATTCCTACAACGCAAGGAACCCAAACCGATGCCGTGTTCATCGCAGAGATCACGAGGCATAAGGATCTAAGGACTGCACTCAGGAACGTTCACTCAACAAGTGCATCTAAGAACTGCTCTGAAACTGTCTTCCTTTTAATGAAAGCTTCTGCAGTCGAGGTCCGCATCAGCAGACTATGTTCCGTGGACTAATATTGATGATTATCTCCAGATAGGCAGCATACCAGTCTTGCAATTAACGCTATAGCTATTTTATACCAAAAATTAACCATCATATAAATCAAAATAATTATATTATCTAAATATAAATCGCTATGGAATTTTAACTATAAGCATGAAATACGATATATATATCAAACTATGTTATATCATCGAACCCCTTATCCTGCATATGACTGCCAGATTATTGCTATATTATGAGATAGGCATCGTGCTTCAACGTTCTCGCTCTCGTCGTCTGTGGGCACCAGTGTTAGTCTTGGCTACGGTCACAGCCCTAAGTGTCGCTCTGCCAGCCTGGGCAGCGCTATCCACGGTGGTCCGTGTGGTTTTGCAAAAAGGACGCCACTACGATCCGAAGGATCTGTTCCTTCAACGAGGCGCCACGCTTGTACTCGTGAACGGCGACGATGTCGCCGTGCACCATGCCTTCATCGAGGCTGATCGCCTCCGCTTCGATGGCGGTGATCAGGAACCTGGCTCAGAGCGCACACTGAAATTGACAGAGGCCGGTGCCTTCGTGGTTCGATGCGGCATCCACCCAAAAATGACGCTTACCATTCATGTGCAGTGAGCATCCTATCCGGTCGTAGCATCGGGGACATCGTGAAGCGGTACGCCGGGGCCGCGGGCTTCGATCCCGCTGCGTTCGGCGGGCATTCCCTGCGGGCCGGGTTCGTAACGACGGCGGCCGAGCGAGGCGCGGACCTCGCCCGGATCATGGATTAGAGCGGCCATCGCGATCCGCGCACCGTGGTCGGCTACATTCGCCGGGCGAACGCCGTCAAGGGGCACTCGGAGAGCGAGTTTCTGTAAGCCGTCTGTCTGAACAAGAGGTTGGGCCGGCATAGGCTGCGACGGCTAACCACGCAGTGAGTCAGGCTCGATATCTGAACTGTCGGGGTCGGGTGCGGTTATGGAAACACAACCAAGGAGCCCCGCGATGTCCGCACCCACCAGCCTGAAAGAAGTCTACCTCGACGAGATGCAGGATCTCTGGTCGGCCAACGACCAGATGGTGAGGGCTGCCCAGCAGCTCACCGGTCAGGCGAGTGACCCCAAGCTAAAACAGATGCTGGAGCACTCAGTCGGCGGCATCCAGAAGCACACCGACGTGCTCAAGAGCCTAATCCAGGCCAATGGCGGCGAGACCAAGCCGGAGCATTGCAAGGGCATGGAGGGCCTCGTCGCGGAGGCGCTCAAGCACGGTATCAAGGAGGCGCCGAGCGACGGCAAGCTGCGCGACGTGCAGATCATCGCCCAGTATCAGCGCATGTCGCATTACGGCCTCGCGGGCTTCGGCTCGGCTGCCGCCTACGCCAAGGCGCTTGGTCGCAGCGACGACGCGGCCAAGCTCAAGCAGGCGGTCGACGAAATCTACAAGGGGGATACGATGGCCAGTCAACTGGCGGAGAGCGTCGAGCGGGCAGCAGCGTAGGTCGCAGCCTCTTCCACCTTCAGGCGCAAGGTCAAATTGATTTATAGCCAAAAGGCGCCCGGTCGACCGCCGGGCGCCATGTCCGTGTAATGTGATGCCAATCTGGCGCGACCACCGCTCGTCAGAAGCTAGGCTTGACCTTCCTCGGCAGCCGTGTCTGGATCGTTTGGCTTCTTCTGCGCCTCGGCCACCGGATCTTTGCTCTCAGGCTCACTCCCGGTAGTTGAGTCTGGGACGTTCACGCCCGTGATCGGCACGGTGGGTGGAATGGTAGGCTCGTGATCGCTTCCAGCCATGACCTGATGCTCCCTTACCCGAAGGTACCGTTCAGACGGCGCTTGGAATGCGGCAGCGCTGTGAAGGTGTACGCCAGCGCAGAAAATTGGTTGCTCAGCGGCCTTAGGCCACCTCGGAGATCGTCTCTCCCGTCTCAGCAGCCTAAACGGCTGCCTTGCGCCGCAGCTGGCCGAGGCCGAGTGAACGCGCCAGGTCGGATCGCTTGACCGAGTAGGCGGCCGATACGATGGGGTAGTCAGACGGCAGGCTGTACTTCGCGCGGTAGCTCTCCGGTGTGAGCCCGCGAAGCGTTAGGTGGCGCTTCATCGTCTTGTAGGTCTTACCATCCTCGAAGCTGACCATGCCGTCCGGCGTGATCGACTTGCGGATTTGGGCCGGCGTCGGCTTCTCAACGGCGGGCTCGGCTGTCTCCTCCTTGCCAAGGCCAGATAACGCCGCGTGCACGGAGGCGATCACACCAGGCAGCTCACTCAACGACACTCGGTTGTTCGAGACGTACGCTGCGACGAGGTCCGCTGTCATTTCAAATTCGTCCCGCCCCGAAACGAGCATCGCACCACCAGTCATGTTACTATCCTCGGAATACCTGTCACTCCGCATAACAACTTACTAAATTAGACGTCAAGCTTTTGTTAGGGATATCGCATTAGGAGTTTTTTAGATTTTCTGAGGTTGGACGATGCGGGTTCTGCTAATCGAGGATGATGCGTCGGTAGCGCAGAGCATCGAGCTGATGCTCAAGACGGCCGGGTTCAATCCTTTCGTCACCGATCTCGGTGAGGAGGGAGTCGATCTCGGCAAGCTCTACGATTACGACATCATCCTGCTCGACCTGAACCTGCCTGACATGTCGGGCTATGAGGTGCTTCGCAGCCTTCGCCTCGCCAAGGTCAAGACCCCGATCCTGATCCTGTCGGGCATGGCCAGCATCGAGGACAAGGTGAAGGGCCTCGGCTTCGGCGCCGACGACTACCTCACCAAGCCGTTCCACAAGGACGAGCTCGTGGCCCGCATCCACGCGATCGTCCGCCGCTCGAAGGGCCACGCCCAGTCGGTGATCACCACCGCCGACCTAATCGTGAACCTCGACCAGAAGACCGTCGAGGTCGCCGGCTCCCGCGTCCACCTCACCGGCAAGGAGTACCAGATGCTGGAGCTCCTCTCGCTGCGGAAGGGCACGACGCTGACCAAGGAGATGTTCCTCAACCATCTCTACGGCGGCATGGACGAGCCCGAGCTGAAGATCATCGACGTGTTCATCTGCAAGCTGCGGAAGAAGCTCGCCAACGCCAGCCAGGGCAAGAACTACATCGAGACCGTCTGGGGCCGCGGCTACGTGCTGCGCGAGCCGATGGACGCCGAGGAGCGCATCGCCGTCTGATCCTCGCCCGCCCCGGCTCTTCCCTCTACAGGCACCCGCGGATCGCTCCGCGGGTGCCTTCTTCGTTGCGGCGGCCGGTTTCGCCGCTCGGCCGGTCGACGGTCGTGCTTGTCTTCGGGCCCAACCAGGGATATCCACGCTGCCTGCGTCGGCGGCCCCGCACATCTCCGTGCGGACCCGAGATCGGCGCCGAGGAGAGACGAGCCTTGGCCAGCGCCGGCTCAGCACCCGTCATCGTCGAGGCCGCGACCGCGGCGTCGCTGACGCGCGCCCTCCGCTCGCTTCTGCTTACCCGCCCCTGAGGGCCGTCCGGGCGTTCGCCTGGGCCTTCAGGGGATCGCATGGCCGACCTCACAGGCTTCGAAGGCCGCCCGATCCGCTCGGCGGGGGCGCGCCGCGACAGGGTGGACAACCGATGACCAGCGTTTCCGAGACGAAAAAAGACCGCGTCGTGATCTTCGACACGACGTTGCGCGACGGCGAGCAATGCCCGGGCGCGACCATGACCCTCGACGAGAAGCTCGCCGTCGCCGAGCTGCTCGACGCGATGGGCGTCGACGTCATCGAGGCCGGCTTCCCGATCGCCTCGAACGGCGACTTCGAGGCCGTCTCGGAGATCGCCCGCCGCGCCAAGCGCGCCACCATCGCCGGGCTCGCCCGCGCCATCCCCGCCGACATCGCCCGGGCCGGCGAAGCGGTGCGGCACGCCCGCCAGGGGCGCATCCACACCTTCGTCTCGACCTCGCCGATCCATCTCGCGCACCAGATGCGCAAGACCGAGGACGCGGTCGTCGAGATCATCCTGAAGACGGTGGCGCAGGCCCGCGACCTCGTCGCCGACGTCGAGTGGTCGGCGATGGACGCGACCCGCACGCCGATCGACTACCTGTGCCGCTGCGTCGAGGCGGCGATCAAGGCCGGCGCGACGACGATCAACCTGCCCGACACCGTCGGCTACGCGACGCCGGGCGAGTACCGCGCGATGTTCGAGGCGGTGCGCGCGCGCGTGCCGAACGCCGACAAGGCGATCTTCTCGGTCCATTGCCACAACGATCTCGGCCTCGCGATCGCCAACACGCTGGCCGGCATCGAGGGCGGCGCGCGGCAGGTCGAGTGCACGATCAACGGCATCGGCGAGCGCGCGGGCAACGCGGCGCTGGAGGAGGTGGTGATGGCGATCCGCACCCGCTCCGACGTGCTGCCCTACGAGACCGGCATCGAATCGACGATGCTGACCCGGGCCTCGAAGCTCGTCAGCCACGCCACGAACTTCCCGGTGCAGTTCAACAAGGCGATCGTCGGCCGCAACGCCTTCGCGCACGAGAGCGGCATCCACCAGGACGGCATGCTCAAGCACGCCGAGACCTACGAGATCATGACCCCGGCCTCGGTCGGCCTCACCAAGACCAACCTGGTGATGGGCAAGCATTCCGGCCGCGCCGCCTTCCGCTCGAAGCTCGACGAGCTCGGATTGAGGTTGTCCGACAACCAGCTGCAGGACGTTTTCGAGCGGTTCAAGGCCTTGGCCGACCGCAAGAAGAACGTCTACGACGAGGACATCGAGGCGCTGGTCGACGAGAATCTCGCCACCGCGCACGACCGCATCCGCTTGGTCTCGCTCTCGGTCATCGCCGGCACGCGCGGGCCGCAGCGCGCGACCATGAAGGTCGCCGTCGACGGCAAGACGCTCACCGAGGAGGCCGACGGCAACGGGCCGGTCGACGCGGTCTTCAACGCGATCCAGGCGCTGGTGCCGCACGAGGCGCAGCTCGAGCTCTACCAGGTCCACGCGGTCACCGCCGGCACGGATGCCCAGGCGGAGGTCTCGGTGCGGCTGAAGGCCGGCGAGCGCTCGATCACCGCACGCGGCGCCGACCCCGACACCCTCGTCGCCTCGGCCAAGGCCTACCTTTCGGCGCTGAATAAGCTCTCGGCCTCGGCCGTGCGCCTCCACGCGCAGCACGCGGCGGCGGAGTAGGCCGAAAACCGACCGGCCCGGGGGAAAATTCCGGCTCGCGGGCAAAAACCGCGAACACGGGGTGGACAGCCCCCGGCCCGGTTGGTATCAGCCCGCATCGCAGCGGGACTTGGTGGACCGCGGCGGATCGCTCAATGCGATCGGGCGCATAGCTCAGTTGGTAGAGCAGCTGACTCTTAATCAGCGGGTCCTAGGTTCGAACCCTAGTGCGCCCACCAAAGGATTCCGAACTTCGATGATGTGAGGGCAGGACGCGGTCGCGCGTGCTGCCCTTCTTCGTTTGGTCCGGCGCCAGCGATCACGCGTGTCTCGCCGATTCGGCCTCGCGCCTGCATTCTGCATGCAGTTTGGCCCGGGCCTTGCTGGATCCCGCCGTCAGCGTGGAGCCGGTGATGGATGCGGTTGCGAACGGCCGGGACGTGCAGCTCGCCCTGCGGGGCATCCGCAAGGCGTTCCCGGCGAAGGGTGGTGCCGTCCCGGTGCTCGACGGGCTGAGCTTCGACATCTACGAGCGCGACTTCGTCAGCATCATCGGGCCGTCCGGCTGCGGCAAGACCACGGTCTTCAACGTGATCGCCGGCCTGCTCGAGCCCGACGAGGGGACGATGCGCTTTCGCGGCGAGATCGTGCCCGGCCTGTCCGGCCGCGTCGGCTACATGATGCAGAAGGACCTGCTGTTCCCCTGGCGCACGGTCCTGCAGAATGTGATGCTCGGCCTGGAGATGAAGGGCGTCGACGCCAGGGCCGCCACCGAGACGGCACGGGACTACCTCGCCCGCTTCGGCCTGTCCGGCTTCGAGAACGCCTACCCCAAGACCCTGTCAGGCGGCATGCGGCAGCGCGCGGCGCTGATCCGGACGCTGATCATGGATCCGGACATCCTGCTCCTCGACGAGCCGTTCTCGGCGCTCGACTACCAGACCCGGCTCTACCTCGAAGGCGTGCTGCTCGACGCGGTCGAGACCTTCCACAAGACCGTCGTGCTCGTGACCCACGACATCGACGAGGCGGTGGCGCTCTCGAAGCGCGTCGTGGTGCTGGGCAATCGCCCGACCCGGGTGAAGGCGGTGCACGACATCGCGCTCAGCGATCGGTCGCCGATCGGCGCCCGCAGCGATCCGCGCTTCTCCGAGTATTTCAACACGCTCTGCGGCGAGCTCGACATCCAGACCAGCGCGAGGGCGGCCTGATGGCGATCCAGATCCTATCCCACGAACAGGCACCGCCGGAGGCGGCGAGCCGACCGACGCCGCCGGCCCGACGCCGCCGGCCCGGTGCCCTGGCACGGGCGATCAACACCACGCTCGGGCGCGGGCTGATCCAGCTCCTCGCGGTGGCCGTGTTCTTCGCGGCTTGGGAGGTCGCGGTCGATGCCGGCTGGCTCACCGAGTTCCTGGTCGGCGCGCCCTCGGGCATCTGGCGGGTGTTCGTCAAGAGCGTGCTCGACGGCAGCCTCGCCCACGACACCTGGCTCACGGTGGTGGAGGCCATCCTGGGCTTCGTGATCGGTACCGCGATCGGCTCGGTCGCGGGGCTCGGGCTCTGGTACTCGGTGCTGGTGGCGCGGATCGTCGAGCCGTTCATCGTCGCGATCAACTCGGTGCCGAAGATCGCGCTCGCCCCGATCGTGATCCTGTGGTTCGGCACCGGGTTCGTCTCGAAGGTCGCGCTCGCGGTCTCGCTGACGGCGCTGGTCGCGCTGATCGCGGCGTACCAGGCCGCCCGGGACGCCGATCCCGACCTGCAGGCGCTGCTGGCCTCGATGGGCGCCTCGAAGAACCGGATCTTCCGCTCGGTGATCGTGCCGTCGACGCTGCCGGCGATCATCGGGATGTTCCGGATCAACATCGGCTTCGCGCTGGTCGGCGCGGTCGTCGGCGAGTTCATCTCGTCCCAGGCCGGGCTCGGCCACCTGATCTACAACGCCTCGTCGCTCTACGACCTCAACGCCGTCTGGGTCGGGCTGTTCGTGCTGATGTTCGTCGGCTTCCTGCTCTACCACGTCATCGATTTCGCCGAGCGCCGCATCCTGCCGTGGCGGCAGGTCGACACCGCCGGCAGCGTCCAGGTCTGAGTTCCAAGCCGGCGGAGCGCGGCTCGCCGCGGCCGTCCGCCCCGCCCTTCCCGCCAGCAGAACGAGAGCCTTCCGATGATCCAGCGTCGTCCCCTCATCGCGACCGTCGCCGCGGCCTGGCTGATGGGGGCCCTGCCCGCCTCGGCGGCGGCGCTGAAGGCGACCGTGAGCCAGGCCTTCCAGTCGATGCTCTACCTGCCGCTCTACGTCGCCCTGGACGAGGGCCTGTTCGAGAAGGCCGGCATCGACGTGACCAAGGAGACGGCCGGCGCGCCGAGCGTCGCGCTCTCGGCGGTGATCTCGAAGAGCGCGCAGTTCTCGATCCACGGCCCGGAATGGACCGCGGTGGCGGCCTCGAAGGGCGCGCCCGTCGGCGTCATCGCCAACGTTGTCAACGGTGCCGCCGTGTGGATCGCGACGACGCCGGACTTCGTCTTCAAGGACGTGAAGGACCTCAAGGGGCAGACCATCGTCACCGGGTTGATGCCAACGACGAGCACCTCGCTATTCCTCAAGCTCTTGAAGGAGAACGGCCTGTCGAAGGACGACGTGACGCTGACGCAGGTGCAGCTCGGCACCGAGCCGGGCCCGTTCCTCGCCGGCCAGGCCAAGGTCGCCGTGCTGTACGAGCCCGGCCTCGATCAGGTTGCCGCCAAGGGGATGAAGGTCGTCCTCGGCTTCCCCGAGAAGTACGGCCCCTACGCCTTCTCGGCGGTGAGCGCGCGCAAGGATGTCGATCCGGCGGTGGCGCAGGCCTTCGTCGACGGCATGCAGGCGGCGATCCGGCTGATGCAGTCCGATCCGGCCAAGGCGGTCGCGGTGGCGAGGAAGGAGTTCCCCAACCTCGATCCGACCGTGGTCGAGGCTGCGGTCAAGCGCATGATGGGCGACAAGGTCTATCCGGAGAGCGTCGACATCACGTCCGATGCCCTCAAGATCGCCCTCGATACGCAGATCGCCCTCGGCAACCTCGCGGCCCAGCCGGACTACGCCACCTTCGTGCGGCGCGATTTCATCACCAAGGCGATGGCCGGCCAGTAGCGCTCGGTGCCGTCCGCGATCTCAGCGCGGATGGTCCCCCGGCTCAGCGGGTGGCCGGACGCGACGATCGGAGGGACTTCGCTGCCATCGACGCGCTCGGTGGCAGATCGTTCGCGCTCGGAACCGCCGCGTCCTTCTCCGGGACGGGGCCGGGCTTCTTCGCATCCCGCCCGCGCTCGAAGCCGTAGCCGAGGTTCACGCCGGCATAGGCGCCGGTGAAATCCTCGGCCCTCGCCTGCTGCGCCGTGGCGAGGGCGAGCAGGATGCCGAACGGTACGGCACGACGCATGAGATGTCTCCGATTGTCGTCCCGGAACGCAAAACGGCGGCCCCGTGAAGGACCGCCGTTTCCAATCGCATCGGGAACGCGGCGGAAGCGAGGCCGCCGCGTTCGCCAAAAATGCCGCTGATCAATCGTCGACGTTGATGCTCTGAGCCTCGCGGCCCTTCTGGCCGTCGACCACACCGAGCGTCACGGTCTGACCCTCGGCAAGCGACTCGAGGCCGGCCCGCGACAAGGCGGAGCGATGGACGAACACGTCCTTGCCGCCGTCGTTCACCGACACGAAGCCGAAGCCCTTGGCCGGGTCGTACCACTTCACGGTGCCCTGCATCTCGGTCGAGGGGCCCGAGGCGACGCGGCCACCGCCGCCGTAACCGCCGCCGCCGCCACCGAAGCCGCCACTGGCGCCGCCGTAACCACCGCCGGCACCGTAGCCGCCGGCGCCGCCGAAACCGCCGGCGCGCGGGGGACGCGCATCGCGCATCTCGCGCCGGGGCGGAGCCGCCTCGGCCGTCGAGGTGTCGACGCTGGTCACGTTGGTGACCTGCGGACCCTTCTGGCCCTGCGCGGTCTGAACGGTGAGCCGGGTGCCCGGCAGCAGGTCGTCATGGCCGGCTGCCTCGACGGCGCGGATGTGGAGAAAGGCGTCGCCCGAGCCGTCGCCGAGCTCAACGAAGCCGAAGCCCTTCTCCTTGTTGAACCACTTGACCGTGGCATCGCGCTCCGGGCCCGTAGGGGCCGCCGCAGCCCGGGGAGCGCCGCGATCGAAACCACCGCCGCCGCCACCGAACCCGCCACCGCCGCCGCCGAAGCCGCCGCCACCGTATCCGCCGCCACTCGGGGGAGCCTGATCAGGCCATCTCGGCTCTGCGCCACCCTCATCGAAGCCGCGCTTCTGCGGCCCCCGGAAATCACGACCACGTCCCATCGAAAGCTCGCCAAAAACCGTCCGCCGACCACGTCTCGAATACCGCGTGCGCGCCATCCCAGACAGCTAACGCCCCGCACTCCCATTACCCCCGGTCGCGGTAACCAAGAATAACGCCTCAGTCCTGACGCAATTGGCCGTTGACCGCAAGGACCTTGTTGTCGATCCGCTCGGAGTTCCATCACTTTCTCGTCGTCGTGAAACCCAGGCTTGCAGAGCGCGCCGTGTTAGGGAAGCGCAAAGGCCGGGCGCGTATGCAGAGGGACAGGCTCCCGCATCCGCCGGGGCCCGCGTGCCGCCCCCTCGATGATCGCGACCCCGACCTTCCCGGACTTCTCCGCCCTCGTGGTCGACGAGAGCCTCTACATCCGTCGAATCGTGCGCGACATGCTGATGCGCGTCGGCATCAAGCGGGTGCTGGAGGCGCCGGACGGGGCCGAGGCGCTCGGCGTGCTCGCCGAGAGCAAGCCCGACCTGACGATCATCGACTGGGACCTGGCGATCCTCTCGGGCGAGGAGTTCATCCGGCTGGCACGCACGCCCTCGACCTCGCCTTGCCCGACGATTCCCATCATCCTGATGCTCGCCCAGCCGCGTCGGAACGTCGTCGACCGCGCGATCACCCTCGGCGTCAACGAGATCATCGCGAAACCGTTTTCGCCCAAGACGTTGTGGTCGCGCCTCGACGAGGTGATCAACCGGCCGCGACCCTACTCCCAGGTGAAGAGCCTGCTGCGGCCGACCTCCCGCGCCGCCAGCCTCGCCAAGGCGATGGCCTGACGCGACCGCGTGATCGCGCATCGCATCCGATGTCTCGGCGGCCGGGTCTCGGCGTCGGGCGCATGGTTTTCGATCCTCGTCGCCGGCTGCGGTCGCGCCGACGGCCGTGGATGCAGTCCCGGCATTCGTGAACGGGACGTTGCAGTTCGCTGCCGAGCGAGTAGGGTCGAGCGTGAATGATGGCCGGGCGGTTCGCCGGGGCCAGGGATGGGAAAGCGCGGCGACGCCGATGAGGGACGAGAGTGGCGCGACCGCGCCGGCCCGCCCCCAGGGCGCGCCACCGGCAGGGGCACCCGGTTCCGCCCCCGCGGTCTCGCATCGCGACGTGCGCCGCAACGCCTACGCGGCCCTGGATCTCGGCACCAACAACTGCCGCCTGCTCATCGCCGAGCCGTCCTCGCACGGATTCCGGGTGATCGACGCGTTCTCGCGCATCGTCCGGCTCGGCGAGGGGCTCGGCAGCTCCGACCGTCTCAGCGAGGCGGCGATCGAGCGGACGATCGACGCGCTGCGGATCTGCAAGGGGAAGATGCGCGCCCGCGGCGTCGGGCGGGCCAAGATCATCGCCACGGAGGCCTGCCGGCTCGCCGTGAACGGTGCCGAGTTCGTCGCGCGCGTGCGGGCCGAGGTGGGCCTCGATCTCGAGATCGTCGACCGGCAGACCGAAGCCTATCTCGCCGTCACCGGCTGCGCCGCGCTCGCCGACCCGCAAGCCGAATCGGTGGTGATCTTCGACATCGGCGGCGGCTCGACCGAGATCGCCTGGCTCGACGGCTCGGCCGCCAACCCCTCGACCGATCCGACCCTGCGCATCCGCGCCTGGGATTCGCTGCCGGTCGGCGTTGTCACCCTGGCCGAGCGCCACGGCGGCTCCGAGGTGACGCGGATGATGTTCGAGGGCATGGTCGAGGAGGTGGCCGAGATGCTGGGCCCCTTCGCGATCCGCGCGGCGGCCGCGGCGACGGCGCCCGGCTTCCACCTGCTCGGAACCTCCGGCACCGTCACCACCATCGCGGCGATGCACCTGCGCCTCGTGCGCTACGAGCGTCGCCGGGTCGACGGGCTGTGGATGAGCGACGCCGAGGTCGCCGGTGCGATCGACGACCTGCTCGACACGCGGCTCGACCAGCGGGCGGAGAACCCGTGCATCGGCCGCGACCGCGCCGACCTGGTCCTCGCCGGCTGCGCGATCCTGGAGGCGATCCGCCGGGCCTTCCCGGCCGAGCGCCTGCGCATCGCCGATCGCGGCCTGCGCGAAGGATTGTTGATGAACATGATGCGGGAAGACGGCGTGTGGCGCCGCGGGGGCTACCGGTGACCGACAGGCGTGGCGGAGCGGGCGCGACGGGCGGAGTCCGCGGCGATCTCAAGCAGCGGGTGAAGACCGGGCGCGGGCGCACCCATTCGCAGAAGAGCTGGCTCGAGCGCCAGCTCAACGATCCCTACGTCCAGCGGGCCAAGCGCGAAGGATACCGCTCGCGGGCGGCCTTCAAGCTGATGGAGATCGACGAGCGCTTCAAGCTGCTGAAGCCCGGCCAGCGCATCGTCGATCTCGGCGCCGCCCCCGGCGGCTGGTCGCAGGTCGCGGCGAAGATCGTTGGCGAGACCGGCCGCATCGTCGGAATCGACCTGCTCGAGATCGAGCCGATGCCGGGCGTCGAGTTCATCACCCTCGACTTCCTCGACCCCAAGGCGCCGAGGCGCCTCACCGGCCTGCTCGGCGGCCCGGCCGACCTCGTGCTGTCCGACATGGCCGCCAACGCCACCGGCCACAAGAAGACCGATCACCTGCGCATCATCGGGCTCGCCGAGACCGCGGCCGAGTTCGCCCGGGAGGTTCTGGCGCCCGGCGGCGCCTACCTCGCCAAGGTGCTGCAGGGCGGCACAGAGACCGCGTTGCTCACCGACCTCAAGCGCGACTTCTCCCTCGTGCGGCACGTCAAGCCGAACGCCAGCCGCGCCGATTCGAGCGAGCTCTACGTGCTGGCGACCGGCTATCGCGGGCCGACGCCGGCCCTCGCCCTCGCCGAGGCGGACGGGGACTGATTCGCGGCGCTGCGCCTGCTGCGCGCACGGGCGGTCCGGCTCGAAACGCCGGTGCCGTGGCACCCATGCCGGCTCGGAGACCTGCCGCGAGAGCCTATCGCCCGACGCCCGCTGGCACTGCCGGGAGGCCTGGATCTCACGTCTCTCCGGCCCGTTCTCTGCGTCCGAGCGTATCCCGACCGGGTGAAGGCCGGATCGGCCCTTCGGGGACCGACCTTCGGATACGAAAAAGGCCACCCCGGAGATCCGGGGCGGCCTGTCTCGCGGGAATGATGGCGTCTACTCGACCGAGGAGGCGCCGTCCGGTGCCTTGGTCTCCGGCGAACCTTCGGCCTCGGTCCCCTCGAAGCGCGGGCGCCGCCGGCGACGGACCTTCGGAGCCGGCGCGTCCTCGCCTTCGGCCGTGGGCAGGCTCGGCGCCTGCGCCTCCGCCACGGGCGCTTCGGCGGCCGGCGGCAGGCGGGGCGGCGTCATCAGGAAGGCCGGGAGGCCGGCCGCATCCTCGGCGACGGGCCGCGGCTCCTCGCGGCGACGCTCGCGCCGGGCCGGAGCCTCGGCCCGGGCCGGCGCTTCCGCACGCACCGGCGCCTCGGCGCGGGCCGGCATCTCGGTCCGGGCCTCCTGGCGCGGCTCGCGGCGCGGCTGCTCTGTGCGTCCGTTCTCGTAACGGTTCTCGCGGGGCGCTTCGGCGCGCGGCTGCTCCTGACGAGACGGATCCTGGCGCGAAAGGTCCTGGCGCGGAAACTCGTCCCGCGGCTGATCGCGGCGGTTGAACTCGGCGCGGTTCTCCTGCCGATTGTCCTGGCGCGGATACTCCTGCCGCCCGTTCTCCTGCCGCCCGTTCTCCTGCCGTCCATTCTCCTGCCGCCCGATGTCCTGGCGGTTGAAGGTCTGCCGGGGCGCGTCCTGGCGATCGTAATCGGCGCGCTGGCCGTGCTCCTGGCGGCCCTGATCCTGCCGGCCGCCGTCCTGGCGGTTGCCGTCGGGACGCTGGTTGTCGAAGCGGGCGCCGTTGTCGAAGCGCGGCCGGTCGTTGCGGTTGTTCTGGAACCGGTCGCGGCGCTCCTGGCGGTCGCCGCGGTTCTGGTTCTGGCCGAACCTGTCCTGCTGGTTGCGATCCTGGCCGCGATCCTGGCGCCCGTCCTGCTGGCCGCCCTCGCCGCGGTTGTCGTAGGGCTGCGGCTGTTGGCCCGGATCGCCGTATTCGGGCGCGTAGCCGGCATAGCCCTGGCCGTTGGCCTCGCCGCCCTGCTCGTCGTCGCCGTCCTCCATGTCGTCGTCGTACGACCGCGAGGCGTAGCCGGCGCCGGCCTGCGGGCGGCCCTGCTCCTGCGCGCCGGAGATGATCCGGAAATAGTGCTCGCCGTGCTGGAAGTAGTTCTCCGCCGCCACCGGGTCGCCCGCCGCCTGCGCGTCCCGCGCGAGCTGAGCGTACTTGTCGGCGATGTGCTGGGCGGTGCCGCGGACTTTGACGTCGGGTCCGTTGGATTCGTAGGACCGGGTCAGCGGGTTCGGGCCCTTCGGCCGGTTCCGGCCGCGCACCCGTCGGTTCTGGTTTGGTCTCATCGGTCTCAGATGACCCTCGTTACTGCGAAAGGCGCGTCTGGTCGGGGGAAGGCTGGGGGCCGGGCTCCCGAGGCGCCGCAGTGCGGGGCCTCGCCGGCGCCCGCGGACGGATCATCGGAATTGATCCACGAACCGCTCGCCTACCAGCCGTCTGTCCCGATCCCTCGGGGCCTACGCTTGCGTCCAAGACGCCCGTCGATTGTCAGGTTCGAAAACCGCCGCGTCGCTGCTCGAACCCGAGCCTGCGTCTGATCGACGGTGGAGCGATCGGCCGCCACCCCGCAAAGGATGCGCTATACCGAACCTACGGCTTTCCGTCTTAACGGATCGTCCGCGAACCGCAAGTCGAGACGGGGGATCCAGCGCGAAGTTGATGGGGATTCCGGCGAATTTTGTGTGATCGGTGCCATAAATCCCCTATGCGGGCGCCTTGTCGGGCCGACCGACGAACGACGCGACCCGCGTATGCCCGGCGAGATCGCGCGTGATGCCGCTCGGTCGAAGGCCCGCCTTCCGGCCCAGCTCCGTCACGGCGTCCGCCTGATCGTAGCCGATCTCGAGGTGGAGTGAGCCGCCCGGCGCGAGCAACCCGCCTGCCGTCGCATCGACGATCCGTCGATAGGCCGCAAGCCCGTCGTCGCCGCCGTCGAGCGCGGCTATCGGATCGTGCTCGCGCACCTCGCGATCGAGGCCGGCGATCACGGCGCTGGCGATGTAGGGCGGGTTCGAGACCACCCGGTCGAACCGGCCCACGAGCGCCTCGCACCAATCGCCGGCGACGAACAGGGTGCGATCGGCGACGCCATTGTCGAGCGCGTTCGCGCGCGCCGTGCGCAGGGCATTCCAGGAGCGATCGAGGCCGATGCCGGTCGCGTTCGGCAGCGCGCTCAACAGCGCGACCAAGATGCAGCCGCTGCCGGTGCCGAGGTCGAGGATGCGGAGGGGGGCCGCCGGGTCCGAAACCGTTTCCAGCGTGGCGTCGACCAACGTTTCGGTGTCGGGCCGCGGCACCAGCGTTTCCGGGGACAGCCGGAACGGCAGGCCCCAGAACTCCCACGTTCCGAGGATGCGGGCCACCGGTTCTCCGGCAGCGCGCCGGCGCGCGGCGGCCTCCAACCTGTCCGCGCCCTCCGACCCGAGGGCTCGGCCGCCGTGCAGCGCGAGGTCGACGGCGCGGAGATCGAGCACGCCGAGCATCAGGAAGCGGGCATCGCCCTCGGGTATGCCTTCCGCGGCGAAGCATTCGGCGAGGCGCCGCAGGGCAAGGCTGCGCGTATGATCCGGGCGGACGATGCGCGCGTCGGCCCGTCCGCTCACGCCATGCCTTCGGCGGCGAGCAGCTCGGCCTGATGCTCCGTCACGAGCGCGTCGACCAGCTCGTCGAGGGCGGTGCCGGCGAGCATCTCCTCCAGCTTGTACAGGGTGAGGTTGATGCGGTGGTCGGTCACCCGGCCCTGCGGGAAGTTGTAGGTTCGGATGCGCTCCGAGCGGTCGCCGGTGCCGACCTGCGACTTGCGGTCGGCGGCGCGGACCGCATCCTTGGCCGAGCGCTCGGCATCGTAGAGCTTGGCCCGCAGCAGCGACATCGCGCGGGCGCGGTTCTTGTGCTGGGAGCGCTCCTCCTGGACGAAGATCACGATCCCCGACGGCAGGTGGGTGATGCGGATCGCCGATTCGGTCTTGTTGACGTGCTGGCCGCCGGCCCCCTGCGAGCGCATGGTGTCGATCTTCAGATCGGCGTCGTTGACGACGATGTCGACCTCCTCGGCCTCGGGCAAGACCGCGACGGTGGCGGCGGAGGTGTGGATCCGCCCCTGCGCCTCGGTGTCGGGCACGCGCTGGACCCGGTGGGCGCCGCTCTCGAACTTCAGGCGGGCGAACACGCCGCGGCCCTTCACCTCCGCCACGACCTCGCGATAGCCGCCGACGGTGCCCTCGCTCTCGGAGATGACCTCGACCTTCCAGCCCTTGGTGTCGGCGTACTTGGCGTACATCCGGAACAGGTCGCCGGCGAACAGCGCGGCTTCGTCGCCACCGGTGCCGGCGCGGATTTCGAGGATCGCGCTCTTCTCGTCGGCCGCGTCCTTGGGCAGCAGCATCAGCTGCAGGTCGCGGTGCGCCTTGATCAGCGCGTCCTCGGCGTCGGGCTTCTCGGCGGCGGCGAGCGCACGCATCTCCGGGTCGCCGCCGGGCTCGTCGATCAGCGCCTCGACCTCGGCCAGGTTGGCGGCCGCGGCGCGATAGGCGTGGATGCCGGCGACCACGGGATCGAGATCCGACAGCTCGCGGGAGAGCTGGACGATGCTCTCCGAGCTCGCATCGCCGGCGGCGAGGGTGCCGGTGACGATGTCGTGGCGCACGAGGATGGCGTCGAGGCGGTCGGGGGGAAAGGGGATCATCGACCGGGGTCTACTCTGGGACGCTGACGGAAACGAGCCCGGTTTTCACGCTGGGCGGGGTCAGACCGGGATGCCGTGGGCCTTGGCGAAGGCGGCGAGCGCCGGGCGGATCGAGGCGCCGTCATGGGCGCGGGCCATCTCGGCGTCGATCACGTCGGCGATCGCCCGCGCATCGAGGCTCAGCACCATCGCCTTGATCGGGCCGATCGAGGCGGGCGACATCGAGAGGTCGCGGAAGCCCATGCCGATCAGCGCCATCGCTTCGAGCGGTCGTCCGCCGATCTCGCCGCACACCGTCACCGGGCATCCGGCCGCGTCTGCGCGCTCGGCGATCAACCGGAAGGCGCGGATCGCCGCGGCGCAGAGCGGATCGAACCGGTCCGCGACGCGGCGGTTCTCGCGGTCGACCGCAAACAGGAACTGCATCAGGTCGTTCGAGCCGACCGACAGGAAGTCGGCCACCTGCGCGATCTCGTCGATCTGGAACAAGAGCGAGGGCACCTCGACCATCGCGCCGAGGCGGCAATCGCTCGGCAGCGGATGGCCGTGGCGGCGCAGATGCGCCTTCTCGCGATCGACGATCGCCTTGGCCCGGACGAACTCGTCGACCGTGGCAACCATCGGGAACATGATCTTGAGCGGGCGCCCGGCCGCCGCCCTCAGCAGCGCGCGCAGCTGCACACGAAGCAGCGCCGGTCGGTCGAGGCCGATCCGGATCGCGCGCCAGCCCAGCGCCGGGTTCTCCTCCTCGAGCTTGGGCATGTACGGCAGGATCTTGTCGCCGCCGATGTCGAGCGTGCGGATCGTCACCGGCCGGTCGCCGGTGGCGGCGAACACCGCCTCGTACAGCGCCTGCTGCTCGGCCGCCGAGGGCATCCGCTGCGCCACCATGAACTGCAGCTCGGTGCGGAACAGGCCGATGCCCTCCGCGCCGGTCTCGTTGAGGTGGCCGAGGTCGACGAGCAGGCCGGCATTGAGGTGCAGGCCGATGCGGATGCCGTCCCGGGTGGTCGCGGGGACGTCGCGCAGCGCCCGGTACTGCTCCTGCCGCTTGGCGCGCAGGCGCACCATCTCGGCATAGGCCGCCTCGATCTCCGGCCCCGGGCGGACCTGGACCTCGCCGGAGACGCCGTCGACGATGATCGCGTCGCCCGAATCGCACAGCGCCGTCGCGTTCTCGACCTCGCCGACGGCAGGGATGCCGAGCGCCCGCGCGACGATCGCGATGTGGCTCGTCGGACCGCCCTCCTCCAGCACGACGCCGCGCAGGCGCGATGGATCGTAGTCGAGCAGCGCCGCCGGGCCCATCGAGCGGGCGACCAGGATCGCGTTGTCGGGCAGGTAGGCGCCCGCGCCCGCGCCCTCCTGCCCGGTCAAGCGGCGCAGCAGGCGGTTGGCGAGGTCGTCGAGGTCGTGCAGGCGATCGCGCAGGTACGGGTCGCTCTGGCGCATCATCCGGGCGCGGTTGTCCGACTGGACGCGCTCGACCGCCGCCTCCGCGGTCAAGCCCGAGACCACTGCCTCGCGCATCCGGCGCAGCCAGCCCTTGTCGTGGGCGAACATGCGCACCGTTTCCAGCACCTCGCGCGATTCGCCGGTGCCGATCTTGTCGCCGCGCTCGACCAGGTCGTCGATCGCCGAGCGCACCGCCTCGATCGCGGCCTCGAGCCGGGCGATCTCGGCCTCGACGTTCTCGGCGATCAGCGTCTTCACGACGATGCGCGGCTCGTGCAGCACCACGTGGCCGAGGCCGATGCCGTCGGCGAGCACGACGCCGCGGGCGTTGACGGCGCGGCGCGCCGCGGTGCCGGCGTCGGGAGCCAGCCCCTGCAGCTCGCCCGACGCGATCATCTCCGAGAGCACCATCGCGGTGGTCTGGAGCGCCTCGATCTCCTCGTCGGAATAGACGCGGTAGGTCTTGTTCTGGACGGTGAGCACGCCGAGCGTGTTGCCGGCCCGGAGCAGCGGCACGCCGAGGAAGGCGTGATACGCCTCCTCGCCCGTCTCTGGGCGGTAGGAGAAGGCCGGGTGGGTCTGCGCGTCGGAGAGCGACAACGGCTCGGCCGTCTGCGCGATCAGGCCGACGAGGCCCTCGTCGGCGCGCATCCGGGTCAGGTGGACCGCCTCGCGGTTCAGGCCCTCGGTGGCGAACAGCTCGAGCGTGTTGTCGTCGCGCAGGACGTAGACCGAGCACACCTCGGCGATGACGTTGGCGGCGATGACCACGACGATGCGGTCCAGGCGCGCCTGGGGGCTGACCGGCTCCGCCATGGCTTCGCGGAGGCGGCGCAGCAGCAGGCGCGGGCCTCCGGGCGCAGCGGGCATCGTCTGGTCAATCCCCTGTCAGCGCGACGCCGGGTGTCGGCGCCGGGCAATCTCAGGTCGCACCCGTCGGACGGGCCTGCAAGCCTCAGGCCTGATCCAGGCCGTATAGCGAGTGGAGCGTGCGGACGGCAAGCTCGGTATAGGCCGCGTCGATCAGGACGGAGAACTTGATCTCGGAGGTGGTGATCGCCCGGATGTTGATGCCCTTGTCGGCCAGCGCACGGAACGCCTTGGCCGCCACGCCGGCATGGCTGCGCATCCCGACGCCGATCGCCGAAACCTTCACCACGTCGGTGGCGCCCTCGATCTGCGCGAACCCGATCGTGTCGTGCGCCCGGTCGAGCACCGTGCGCGCCCGGTCGTAGTCGGCGGCCGGCACCGTGAAGGTCATGTCGGTGGTCGACTGGTCGCCCGACACCGTCTGGATGATCATGTCGACGTTGATGTTGGCGTCGGCCAGCGGCCCGAAAATCGCGGCGGCGACGCCGGGGCTGTCCTTGACGCGGCGAAGCGTGATCTGCGCCTCGTCCCGCGCGAAGGCGATCCCGGTGATGATCTGCTGTTCCACGTCTGTGTCCTCGTCGCAGATGAGGGTGCCGGGGCGCGCGGCGTCCGGCGGATCGAAGGAGGAGCGGACCGTGGTCGGCACCCGGTGCACCATGGCGAGCTCGACGGAGCGGACCTGCAGCACCTTGGCGCCGAGCGAGGCCATCTCCAGCATCTCCTCGAAGGTGACGCGCTCCATGCGCCGCGCCTTCGGCACGACGCGCGGGTCGGTGGTGTAGACCCCGTCCACGTCGGTGTAGATGTCGCAGCGCTCGGCGCCGATGGCGGCGGCGACGGCCACCGCGCTGGTATCCGACCCGCCGCGGCCCAACGTCGTGATCCGGCCGGTCTCGGCATGGATGCCCTGGAAGCCGGCGATCACCGCGACCTCGCCGCGCTTGAACCCTGCGTCGAGCCGGGCGCCGTCGATCTCCTCGATGCGGGCGGATCCGTGCGCGTCGGAGGTCAGGATCGGCACCTGCCAGCCCTGCCAGGAGCGGGCCGGGATCCCGGCCTTGCGCAGCGCGATCGCCAGGAGGCCCGAGGTCACCTGCTCGCCCGAGGCGACCACGGAATCGTACTCGGCGGCCTCGTATTCGGGGTCGGCGTCCTTGACCCAGCCGACGAGCTCGTTGGTCTTGCCCGACATCGCCGAGACCACGACCGCGACCTCGTAGCCGGCCGCGACCTCGCGGGCGACGTGGGCGGCCACGTTGCGGATGCGCTCGACGTTGGCGACCGAGGTGCCGCCGAATTTCATCACCAGACGGGGCATGCAGCGTCCGCGTTTCTCAAACTTCGTCGAACGACCGATCCGGGCTCAGATGTCCGGGCGTGTTCGGCGGCCTCCAACGATTCGCGAACGGCCGCGCCGCCGGCTGTACCGGACCGGCGTCCGGCGGGTACAAGCGGGGTCGGGGGCTGTCAACACGCCGCCAAGCTCCACTTACCCGGAATGCAGGGTCGGCCGCACCCGCTCGGCCGGTCGCCCGTGCGCGGTCGGCGCGGGACTGCGACCACCGAGCGCGCGCCGTCCCCGAATGGGAAGAGATCGGATGACCATCGACGAGACCGCCGCCGGGATCGAGGCGGGTGCGAGCAGCAGCGCGGGCCTCGGCTTCGTCGACCCCGGCGAGGTCGCCCGGTTCGATGCGCTCGCCGCGACGTGGTGGGATCCGCGCGGTCCGATGCGGGTGCTGCACCGCTTCAATCCCGTCCGCCTCGCCTACATCCGCGACGCGGTCTGCCGTCATCACGGGCGGTCGGTCGAGACGCCGTTCGCGCTGCAGGGCCTCTCGATCGTCGATGTCGGCTGCGGCGGCGGCGTGCTGTCGGAGCCGCTCGCGCGCCTGGGCGCCGACGTCACCGGCCTCGACCCGGCGGCGCAGAACATCGCCGCCGCGCGAAGCCACGCGGAGGCCGAGGGCGTGCCCGTCGACTATCGCGCCGAGACCATCGAGTCTGTGGTCGCCGCGGGCGAGACCTTCGACGTGGTGCTGATCATGGAGGTGATCGAGCACGTGACCGACATGCCGGCCTTCGTCCGCACGGCGGCGTCGGCGGTGAAGCCCGGCGGCCTGCTCTTCGCCGCGACGCTCAACCGGACGATGCGCTCCTTCGCGCTCGCCATCGTCGGCGCCGAGTACATCCTCGGCTGGCTCCCCAAGGGCACCCACGACTGGGAGAAGTTCGTGACGCCGTCCGAGCTGTCGGCGGCGCTCGGCGGCGGCGGCCTGTCGGTCACCGACACCACGGGCGTCGTCTACAATCCGCTCACCGACGGCTGGCGGCTGGGCCGCGACACGGCGGTGAACTACATGCTGGCGGCCGAGCGCCCGGCCTAGCACGCAGGGCACTGTTCGACCGGCGTCAGAAACGAAGGAGACCCGATGCTCGAGAAGATCCCCGCTGCGGTCGGTCAGGCCTTGTCCGGCCTCAAGGCCGGCCTCGAGAAGACCGTCTTCCACGCCGATTTCGCCGATGCCCCGGAGACGATCGCGCTGACGAGCCCGGCCTTCGCCGACGGCGCCGGCATGCCGGTCCGCTTCACCGCGGATGGCGACGGGACGTCGCCGCCGCTCGCCTGGAGCGGCCTTTCCGCGGGCACGGCGAGCGTCGCGATCCTCGCCGAGGATGCCGGCAGTCCGACGCCGCAGCCGCTGGTGCACCTGATCGTCTGGAACCTCGCGCCGGACGTTTCGGATCTGGCCGAGGGGGCGGCCTCCGCGAACGCGCGCGTCGATCTCGGCAAGAACAGCTTCCTCAAGGACGGCTGGCTTCCGCCCGACCCGCCCACCGGCCACGGCCCGCACCGCTACCTGTTCCAGGTCTACGCCCTCGACCGCCTCCTCGACCTGCCGGCCTCGCCGGGCCGCGGCTCCCTGGTCGATGCGATGCGCGGCCACGTCCTGGCCAAGGGATCGCTGGCGGGAATCTACGAGCGGCGCTGAGGCGATCGGCTGGCCTTGGGCAACTGGTGAAACGAACGGAAGGCGCGCGATGAAGGCTCTCCTGTGCACCCGGCTCGGCGGCCCGGACGACCTGTCGATCGCGATGCTGCCCGATCCCGTCCCCGGCCCGGGCGAGGCCCTGGTGCGGGTCACCGTCGCCGCGCTCAACTTCTTCGACACGCTGATCATCGCCGGGCGCTATCAGGTGAAGCCCGAGCTGCCGTTCTCGCCCGGGGGCGAGGCCTGCGGCGTGGTCGAGGCCCTGGGACCGGGCGCGGACGGCGTGCGGGTCGGCGATCGGGTGATCGTGCATGCCAAGCACGGCACCTGCCGCGAACGGCTCGCGGTGCCCGCACGCATGCTGACGCCGGTTCCGGCCGGGGTGAGCGACGAGCAGGCTGCCGGCCTCACGATCACCTACGGCACGTCCCTCCATGCCCTGCGCAACCGCGCGAAGATCCGGCCCGGCGAATGGCTCGCGGTGCTCGGGGCGTCGGGCGGGGTCGGTCTCGCGGCGGTCGAGCTCGGGGCGCTGCTCGGGGCGCGGGTGATCGCCTGCGCCTCCTCGGAGGACAAGCTCGCCATCGCCCGGCAGCACGGGGCGGAGGTGGGCCTCGTCTACGATCCGGCCACCCTGCGCGACGCCCTGAAGGACGCGACCGGGGGCAAGGGCGTCGACGTGGTCTACGACGCGGTCGGCGACGCCTTCTCGGAACCGGCCTTCCGCGCGCTGACCTGGCGCGGCCGCTTCCTCGTCGTGGGTTTCGCCGCGGGCGAGATTTCCCGCCTGCCCCTCAACATCATGCTGCTGAAGGAGCTCGACGTGATGGGCGTCCACTGGGGCGTCTTCACCGAGCGCGAGCCGGAGGTGCACCGCGAGAACCAGCGCCAAATGCTCGCATGGGTCGCCGAGGGGCGGCTGACCGCGCGGGTGCACGGCGCCTACCCCCTCGAGGACTACGCCGCGGCCCTCGGCATCCTCAGCCGGCGCGAGGCGGTGGGCAAGGTGCTGCTCCGGCCCTGATCCTTCAGATCAGCCCCTGCGCCTTGGCGAGCGCGACGAGGTCGCCCTGCGGCCGGGCGCCGATGTGCTGGATCACCTCCGCCGCCGCGAGCGCGCCGAGGCGGGCCGAGGTGACGTAGTCGAGGCCGCGGGCGTGACCGGCCAGGAAGCCGGCGGCGAAGAGGTCGCCCGCGCCGGTGGTGTCGACCACCTCGCGCACCGGCGAGGCCTCGACCGAGCGGATCTCGCCGCCCTTCACCACCATCGCGCCCTCGGACGAGCGCGTGACGAGGCCGAGCAGGTGCCGCCCGCGGGCGTCGCGCTCGTCGCGGAGCGCCTTCAGCGCCGCGTCCGCGTCGTCGGTCTGGTACAGGCTCTGCAACTCGCCGATGTTGGCGAACAGGATGTCGACGCTGCCGTCGCGGATCAGCCCGAGGAACTCGTCGCGGTAGCGGCCGACGCAGAACGCGTCCGACAGGGTCAGCGCCACCGCGTTGCCGGCGCCGTGGGCGATCGTCACCGCCTTGCGGAACGCGTCCTTGGCGGCCGGCGGGTCCCAGAGGTAGCCCTCGAGGTAGACGACGCGGGCGCCCGCGACCGTCGCCTCGTCGAGGTCGGCCGGCGACAGGCCCTGGCAGGCGCCGAGATAGGTGTTCATCGTGCGCTCGCCGTCGGGCGTCACGAGGACGAAGCAGCGGGCGGTGGCCGGTCCGTCGGTCGCCACCGGCACGTCGAACGCGACGCCGGTCGCCTTCAGGTCGTGGCTGAACAGGCCGCCGAGCTCGTCGTCGCGGACCTTGCCGACGAAGCCGGTCTTGGCGCCGAGCAGCGCCGCGCCGACCGCCGTGTTGGCGCCCGACCCACCCGACACGATCGTCGCCGGCCCCATCGCGGAGAACAGCGCCTCGGCGCGCGGCTCGTCGATCAGCGCCATCGCGCCCTTCGGCACGCCCTGGTCGGCGAGGAAACCCTCGTCCGTGCGGGCGATGACGTCGACGATGGCGTTGCCGAGCACCAGAAGGTCGAGGCGAGCGGTCATGCGGGCGTCCCTTCGGAAATTCGCTCGCGCTCTCGCACCGGCGCCCGGCAGGGTCAAGCGAGGCGGCTCAGGCGTCGTCGTAGAGTTCGGCGAGCGGGACGGTGATGCCGGGAGGATCGAAGGTCAGCACGCCGTCCGAGACGATACGCGTCTCGATGACGTCGTCCGCGCGACGATGATGGTGGACGGCGAGGCGTTTGACCGTGTCGATGAGGAGGTAATGCATCACGCTCGGGATGCCGAAGTAGCCTGCGAATTTCGCGCCCGTATCGATCGATCGCGTGCTCGGCGAGAGGACTTCGACCACGATGACCGGATCCGTCACTTCCACCGTGTCCGGATCGAGACGAGGTCCGCAACGCACGAGGGCGTCAGGCTCGAAAGCCGTGGTGCGTTCGATCCGAATCGTCATTCCGTCCGGGAGCACCTGGCAGGGCAAGCCTTCCCGCCGAATGGCAGCCCGCAACGCGAGTTGAGCGGCGAATTTCGTCTCGGCATGCCGGACCCGTTCCGGCGACATCGCGAAGACCTCGCCGTCGAGCAACTCATGCCGCCCCGGTCGTCCCTCGCCCCAAGCCAGGAACTCGTCGACGGTCATGCGCGGTTTCGGCTTCACGCTCATGTGGCGAGCGTAACATGTCCCGATCGGGCCGCGAAGGCGGCCGCTACTGCATCGACTTCACTTCGCACTGCGCGTAATCGGCGCTCGCCTTCACGTAGGCGTTGAGCTTCTGCACGTAGCCTTCTGCGATCGGCCGGAACGCCTGGAGCTGCAGGTTGTAGGCCTTGATCGCGTCGTTGTAGCTGTAGGCCTCCCAGCCGGGGCACCCGCCCTTGGCATCGAGGCAGGCGGGTTTCGCCGGCAGGGCCGGCTTCTCCGGCTTGGCCGAGGCGGGCGGCGCCTCCGGCAGCGGGCAGGCGGCGAGCGCCGCGCCGGGGCAGACCAGCGCGAGGACGAGCGAGGATCGGCTCAGGAAACCGCGCATGGACAGGTCGAGCTCCGTTCGGCCCGCCGCGGGGCCGCGCCGGGTTGTGCGTCAGCGTGCCGGCGGGAGCAAGGCGCCTATGCGGCCGGCTGGACGCGCTGCGGACAGCCCGCCCGCGGCGCCGGCGCCTTCGCACCCGGCGGCACGCGCACGAGGGCGACGACGGGCAGCGTCAGGCCGACCGCGAGGACCCACCAGGCCGGGCGGATCACGTCGGAAAAGTCGAGGTTGGCGCCGAGCACGAGGTCGGCCGGGATGCCGCTCTTGATCCCGTACCAGGCCGCCTCGATGCCCGCGGTCGCGAGGGCGGCGGCAACGGCGAGCAGCGCGAGCGACCACGGCCGCATCGGCAGCCTGAACCGTTGGATCAGGCGCCAGCCCATCAGCAGCACGAACAGCCCGGTCCAGAACACCGGATCGGAGACGTCGATCTTCGATTGCAGGAAGTAGTGCAGCAGCCCGAGGATGCCGATCGCGTAGGCCGCCTTGTGGAGGCGCGACCAGCTCGCGCCCATCCGCCGGATCGCGGCGTCCGTCGAGGTCGCCCCGAGGGCGATGAGGCCGACGAGCGCGACGAAGCCGATCGTGAGGTAGAACCGCAGCGCGATCTCGGAGACGACCTTGGCGAGGTCGAAGTTCTGGTCGACCACGTACAGCGCGAGATGCGCCAGCGCGTAGGCCGCCGTGGTTACGCCGAGCAGGCGCCGGACGTTGATCAGCTTCGGCCAGTTCGCCACCCGCCGCAGCGGCGTGACCGCGAGGGAGGCCAGCAGGAAGCGGATCGTCCACTCGCCGGTGCCGTGGATCAGCGCCGTGATCGGCTTCGGCCCGAGCGCATTCGTCGCGTAGGCGCCGGCGAGGTAGACGGCCGGGGCGACGGCGAGCAGGAACGCGACGAGCTTCAGGAGCGACAGGCGTCCGGCGCGGTCGAGCCAGGGCAGCGGCAGGGCGTGGGACATCTCGGCTCTTCGCATGCGGTGTCGATGACGGTTGGCGGCCCGGTCGGCCGGCACGGCGCGGGGAGCGCATGCGACCCATTCGCCGCGATGTGCCTCCGGTTACGGGCACGGGCCATTCCCGGTTCCGAACCTGCGACGACGGTTGACGCCCCGCGATCCCGGCCGAGATACCCCCGCAACCCCACGACGCAGGACCGCTTCCGATGGATTACCGCACGCTCGGCCGCTCGGGCCTCAAGGTCTCGCCGATCTGCCTCGGCACGATGATGTTCGGCGGTGCCACCGACGAGGCCGATTCCGCGCGCATCGTCGCGAGCGCCCGGGATGCGGGCGTCAACTTCATCGACACCGCCGACGTCTACAATTCCGGCGCCTCGGAAGCGATCACCGGCCGCGCGATCGCGACGGATCGGCATGCCTGGGTGCTGGCCACCAAGGTCGCCAACCCGATGGGCGACGGGCCGAACGATCGCGGCCTGTCGCGCGTCCACGTCCTTCGCGCCGCCGAGGAGAGCCTGCGCCGGCTCGGGACCGACTTCATCGACATCTACTACCTCCACAAGGAGGACCACGCGACGCCGCTCGACGAGACCGTGCGGGCGATGGAGACCCTGGTTCGCCAGGGCAAGATCCGGCACTTCGGGGTCTCGAACCACCGTTCCTGGCGGATCGCCGAGATCTGCCGCCTGTGCGACGCCTACGGCATCGACCGGCCGGTGGTGAGCCAGCCGTACTACAACGCGCTCAACCGCATGCCCGAGACCGAGCACCTGCCGGCCTGCGCGCATTTCGGCCTCGGCGTGGTGCCGTACTCGCCGCTCGCCCGCGGCGTGCTGACCGGCAAGTACGATCCCGACGCGCCGCCGCCGGCCGACACCCGCGCCGGCCGCCAGGACGCGCGGATGATGCAGACGGAATGGCGCCCGGAATCGCTGCGCATCGCCCGCACCCTGAAGGACCATGCCGAGGCGCGCGGCATCACCGCCGGGCAGTTCGCCTTTGCCTGGGTGATGAACAACCGCGCCGTGACCGCGGTGATCGCCGGCCCGCGGACCATGGAACAATGGACCGACTACCTCGGCGGGCTCGACTATCGCTTCACGCCCGAGGACGAGGCCCTGGTCGACGGCCTCGTCGTGACCGGCCATCCCTCGACGCCCGGCTACAACGATCCGGCCTACCCGATCGAGGGCCGGGTGACGGTGAGCGGCACGAAGGTCTGAGGCGGATCGGCCTCGTGCCGATCCGATCTTGGCGCAGGACGACACGTCGCTTCGGCGAGCGGCTTAAAGGTCGATTCACGCAAACGACCCTAGCGTGATGGTCGATCCAGTTCCTGCGTATCCGAAGTGCCATGCCCCCATCCGTCGAGGTCGCGCCCGACCTGTCCGGGCTGATCGAACTGTCGCGCATCGCGCATCTCGACCTGAAGCCCGTCATCCTGCGGGTCCAGACCGATCTGTTCGTGCAGGCGGCCAACCGCGACAAGTCGGAGCTCGAATCCTTCGCCTCGCTCGCCGGCGGTCTGATCCCGATCGTCGATGAGGAGACGGCGGCGATCGTTGCGGAGAAGCTCGCGCCCTTCGCCGACACGCCGCAATCCGTCCTCGCCACGCTGGCCGCCCGCGGCGGACGCGTCCGCGACATCGTGCTGGGGTCGGCGGTGACGCTTTCGCCCGCCCTGATCGATGCCGCGCTCCTCGACGGTGCCGATCTCGGCTCGGCGATGGCCGGCCGACCCGGCCTCCCCCGCGCGGTGATCGCCGAGCTGGCGCAGCGCGGCGATCCGGCGATTGACAGGGCGCTTGCCGGCAATCTCGGGATCACGCTCCGCGGCGGCGACGTCCGGCACCTCGTCGGCCGCGGCCGGACCGATCCGGACCTCGCTGGCCTCCTGCTCGCCCGCCCGGATCTCGCCGCCGGCGAGCTCGCTCCGCTCTACCTGCACGCCGACCCGATCCGGCGCGACGCGATCCGCGAGGCGATCGCCGCCACGGCCGCGCTTCGCCCCTGCCCGCCCCCGCCGCGCAATCTTGGCGGCATGCTGCTCGGCCTCTCCGCCGCCCACGACGTCCCGGGCTTCCTCGCCGCCCTGTCGGACGGGCTCGGGCTGCCGGCGAATTTCCTGCGCAGCGCGCCCGACGCCGGCTCGCGCTACGACCTGCTCACGCTGTGCCTGCGCGCCGCCGACCTCCACGAGGAGGAGGCGGTCTACGTCTTCCTGACCCTCGACGAGGCGGTCTCGCGCTCGGCCGAGCGGGTGTTCGAGCTCGTCCGCCTGTTTCGGACCACCGATCGTCCCGCCGCCCGCGACCTGCTCTCGGCGATCCTCGACCGGCCGCTGCGCGAGCGCACCGGCGCGTCCGACGCCCACCAGCCGCACCATGCGCCGGACACGGGCAAGATCCGGCAGGCCGCGGCCGAGCGGCCGGCGAACCGGACGCCCCTGCCGATGCGGGCTCGGAAGTCGTCCTGAGATCGGCCGCGCCGGCCGCCGGCTGGGGCTCACGCATTCCGCGTCGTCGTATCGTCCAGCACGAACGGCCTCAGCGCCCCTCCGATCCCCGCCACGGAGCCTTGCGATCGGCATCCGCGAGGGTGTCGCGCGAGGCGGCCTGCGGACCGACGTGCCGGCCGAGCTCGGCCATGGCCTCCTGCGCCAGGCGCTGCCGGGACTCCGCCGGCATCGCGCTCCAGGCGGCCGTGGCGGACCCGACCGTGGCGAGCAACGTCGATCCCGTCGCGGGCGCCGGGGACGCCGCGTCGCGCGGACCGGCCATCTCGGGTGCGGGCGGAACGCTCGCGCGTGTCCCCGGCTGGTCGCGGGTGGCCGCGAGGTACGACAACGCGCCGATCACCAGGGCGGCTCGCAGCAGGAACGACATGGACGGTGATCCGGGAAGCGGGCGGGTCGAAGACGCCCGAGGGTGGGGCCGGCTTCCTGAATCCAACGTCAACCGATCGCCTAAAAGGCATTCGATGGTGAACGAGCCCCGACGGGGACACCCTGCGCGTAGTCACGGTTACGTTGTGGAAAGCATCCCGGCCATCGCGGGCCGACGCGCAACACTCGTTTAAGCCGGGTCTGCGAGGGTCGGGATCTAGTCGTTCGTCACCGAACCGGGGGGCGCGAAGGCCGAGTATTGCCAGGCATGCCGCGTTGTTGGCCGTCCTGGTCTTGGGTCTTGTGCGTTGCGCGTATCTGTCTTGCGTATTCAACACCGGCTGCCCGCGCTGCTCGACGCCCGCCTCGCGAGCTTCGTGCATGAATCGGCGATCGAGGATGCCAGCGTGCGCTTCCGCCACGAGCGCTTCCTCGTGTCGCGCCTCGCCACCGGCGCGGTGATGATGGCCGGCCTGCCGCCCTACCTGCTGTGGCGCGGCGTGCCGTCGGGCATCGAGGTCCTGGCGATCGCCAGCCTGTTCCTGCCCGTGCTCGCCGCCGTCCTGCTCTCGCGCACCGGCTCGCTGTGGATCGCGCACGCCGTCTCGTCGGCCGGCCTCACCGGCCTCGTCGTGTGCCTCGCCAGCCTCACCGGCGGCGTGCAGTCGGCCGCCGCGATCTGGCTCGTGGCGATCCCGCTCGAGGCGGTGGTCTCCGGCTCGAAGCGCGCCACCGTTGCGGCGTCGCTGCTCGCGATGGTCGGCGTCCTCTGCGTGGCGTTCACCGGATCGTGGATCATCACGAGCCCGACCATGGCGCTGTCGGCCTCCGTCGCGATGCCGGTCTTCGCCATCACCGCGATCGGCCACGTCGCCGCGCAGGTGCTGGAGCAGATGCGCAACGAGGGCCAGTGGCGCAAGCGCATGCGGGACAACGAGGCCCGCGACCGGATGCTGCTCGCGGCCATCGACGACCTCGTGACCTGGCACGACGTCAACGGCCGGGTGATCGAGGCGTCGGCCTCGGCCGAGACGCTCGTCGGCACCGATGCGATGCGCCTGCGCGGCCACGGCCTGCTCGAGCGGGTGCACGTGGCCGACCGCCCCGCCTTCCTCCAGGCGATCAGCGACGTCGCGGCTCTGGGCAAGCCGGCGACGGTGCAGCTGCGCCTCAACGTCGACCCGACCGCCCGGCGCCAGGACGGCGCGCGGCTGATCCATGTCGAGATGCGCGCCCACCGGATCGCGCAGTCGCCGTCGGGCCCGGTCGGCGTCGTCGCGGTGACCCGCGACGTGACCGAGCATCGCCGCCACGCCGAGGAGCTCGAGCGCGCCCGCGCCGAGGCGGAGCGCGCCGACGAGGTCAAGAGCCGGTTCCTGGCCAACGTCACCCACGAGCTGCGCACGCCCCTGAACGCTATCATTGGCTTCTCCGAGGTCCTGGCCGGCGAAGGCGCGGTCGTGCTCGCACCGGAGCGGGCGCGGGAATATGCCGGCATCATCGGCGCCTCGGGCCAGCACCTGCTCAGCGTCGTCAACACGCTGCTCGACATGAGCCGGATCCAAAGCGGCAACTTCGACTACGCGCCCGAGCTGGTCGACGCGGCGGCGCTGACGCGCAGCTGCTGCGACCTGATGAAGCTCAAGGCCGATGCGGTCGGCGTCGTGCTCGCGCAGGTCGCCGAGCCCGGCCCGATCGAGATCACCGCCGATTCGCGCGCCTGCCGTCAGGTGCTGATCAACCTGATCTCGAACGCGGTGAAGTTCACGCCGGCCGGCGGCCGCGTCGAGGTGGCGCTACGCCGGACCGCGGCCGGCCTCGACCTGATCGTGTCGGATACCGGCATCGGCATCCGCGAGGCCGACCTGCCGCGACTCGGAACGCCGTTCTTCCAGGCCGGCTCCGGCGGCTACAAGCGCACCCACGAGGGCACCGGCCTCGGCCTCTCGGTGGTGCAGGGCCTCGTCGGCCTGCACGGCGGCACGATCGCGATCGAGAGCGCGCCGGATGCCGGGACCACGGTCACCGTCAGCCTGCCGAGGGCCTGCCGGTCGGCCGAGAGCCCGGTCGGCACCGCGCCGCTCACCGCCCGGGTTCGCCCGGCCGGCAGGGCTTCGGCCCACGGCGCCGTGGTGCGGCTGCCGCTCGGCCTGTTCGACACCGGGCCGACGGTGGTGCGGGAGATCGACGATCCCGCGCGCCTGCGCCGCGTCGGCTGATCGAAACGCAACGGGGAGACAGAATGTCCGAGATGCGCGACCATCGCGAGATCACCGTCGCCGGAGACGCCCGCAGCGCCCGCCCGGCCAAGGCCCCCCGCCGCCCGGCGCAGCGCCGGCCCGCCGCCGACGTGTCGGAATGGCGGATGATGCTCGGCGCCGTCGCCAGCGGGACGTTCCGGATGTGCCGGCGCAATCCCGGCGCGCTGTTCGGCGGCGTGGTCGCGTTCGGCGCGGTGGTGGTCGTCTCGATGAACGCCCTCGGCTACCAGAACGGGCGCCACCCGGCCCCGATCCTGCCGAAGATCGCGATCCGCCAAGATGCGATGAGCAAGGATGCGGCGAGCAAGGACGCCGCGAGAAAGGACCCCGCCGCGAGGTCGACGCCTGAGAAGGTCGCCGATGCCGACCGGCCGGCCGAGCCGGCGCACACGCCTCTCAAGGCAGCAGAGGCCGCTAGGCCCGCCGCCCGCGATCCGATCGCCGACCTGATCCGATCCGACGAGACGACCGCTTCGGTGACTCCCAAGAGTGCCGTCGCGCCGCCCAAGCCGCAGCCGGCGGTGATGCAGGCGCAGAAGGCCTTGTCGAAGCTCGGCTACGGCCCGCTCAAGGCCGACGGGCTGATGGGAGCGACCACCCGCGCGGCGATCGAGAAGTTCGAGCGCGACCGCAAGCTGCCGGTAAAGGGCGAGGCCGCCGGCCGCACGCTGCGCGAGCTCGCCGCCCGCGCGGCCCTGCCCCCGGCCTGATTGCATCGCGGTCCGGCGCGGCGCATGCCCGGCGCGCATCCGCACCGGGAGAGTCCATGCCGCGCCTGCGCTCCGACTTCTGGGTTTCGGCCCATCTGCGGCGACTGGCCGTCGAGGGGATCTCCGCGGTGCAGCGCCGCCGGGGCGCGGCGGAGGCCGGCGCGATCTTCGTCAAGGTCGATCGCCTCGACGGCCGCGCCGACCTCTACGGGCCGGCGCCGCAAGCGCTGTTCGAATATGAGGATACCGGCGGGCGTCGCTTCGTGGCGATGGTCTCGGAGGGCACGCCGCTTGATGCGGAGGAGCGCCTGACCAAGGAGATCCGGTTCGATTCCGACCTGTGGATCATCGAGATCGACGACCGCGAGGGCCGCCATCTCCTCGATCTCGCCGAGTAGAGCCGGCCGACGTTTTTCCAGGATCCGCCCGGGAGGCGGCGTCTCAGGCGGTCTCTCCGGCGAGCCGTCGCCCGGCGCGGTCCCGGCCGATCAGCGGCAGCAGGCCCGCAAGGTCGGGCCCGTGCTCCAGCCCCGTGAGCGCCAGGCGCAGCGGCATGAACAGCGCCTTGCCCTTGGCGCCGGTCCGCTCGCGGATCGTCGTCGTCCAGGCCTTCCAGGTTTCGGGTCCGTAGGGTTCGGGCGGAAGGGTGTCGAGGGCCGCCGCCGTCACGGCGGCGTCTGCGATCACCGGTGTCACCGGCCCGGCCACCACCCCCCACCAGTCCCGGACCTCGTCGATCCTGTGCAGGTTGGCCCGCACCGCGAGCCACAGCGGCTCGGCGGCCGCGGCCGGGATGCCGAGCGCGTCCAGGCGCTCGGCGGCGTCGGCGAAGGGCATCGCGTGCAGGATGCGGGCGTTGAGCCCGTCGAGCTCGTGCGGGTCGAACTTTGCCGGCGCCCGCGAGATGTGGGCGAGGTCGACGAGGCCGGCGAGCTCGTCCAGCGTCGCGACGGCGCGGACCGCCTCCGCCGATCCGGTCAGCACGGCGAGCGAGCGGACGGCGGCCGGCTCGTAGCCCGCCTCGCGCAAGGACCGCAGCGAGAGGTGGCCGAGGCGCTTGGAAAGCCCCTCCCCGTCCGCCGTGGTCAGCAGGTTGTGGTGGCCGAAGATCGGCAGCGTCGCCGCCAGCGCCTCGAAGATCTGCACCTGAACGCCGGTGTTGGTGACGTGGTCTTCGCCGCGGATCACGTGGGTGACCCCGAGGTCGGCGTCGTCGACCACCGAGGGCAGCGTGTAGAGGTAGCTGCCGTCGGCCCGCACCAGCACCGGGTCCGAGAGCGAGGCGCAGTCGACATGGGCCTCGCCGCGGACGAGGTCGTCCCAGGCGACGACGCGCGGCTCGAGCTTGAAGCGCCAATGCGGGATGCGGCCCTCGGCCTCCATCGCCGCCCGCTCGTTGGCGGTGAGGGCGAGCGCGGCGCGGTCGTAGATCGGCGGCAGGCCGCGGCCGAGCTGGCGCTTGCGCCGCCGCTCCAGCTCCTCCGACGTCTCGTAGCAGGGATAGAGCCGGCAGAGCGCCTTCAACCTGTCGGCGGCCGCGTCGTAGATCGCGGTCCGGTCGGATTGGCGGGCGCGTAGATCCGGCACGATGCCGAGCCAGGCGAGGTCGGTCTCGATCGCCTCGGCGAAGGCCTCGGTCGAGCGTTCGCGATCGGTGTCGTCCAGCCGGAGCAGGAAGCGGCCGCCGCGCGCGCGGGCGAACAGCGCGTTCAGCAGCGCCGGGCGCGCATTGCCGATGTGGAGGAAGCCGGTCGGAGACGGCGCGAAGCGGACGAGAGGAGCCATGCTGGGCTCATAACCCCCAATCGACCCGCTCGGCCACAGCCCGTCGGACAGAGGGAGCCGCACGCCCCGCGAGGACCGACGGAAACGCGCGCCGGGTTTCGCGGTTGAAGACCTGTGTCGTTCGACCGGCTGCGCGCAGCGCGGCGTCCACTATCCAGGGAAATCACCCTCCGATGCGATCGATTCTCCTCGCCACCCTCGTCGCCGCGGCGACGCCGGCCTTCGCCCAGAGCAACGCACCGGCACCGATCCGCCAGCCGAACCCGCCTCAGCAGGTCGCGCCGGGCACGCCGCCGGGCACCGTGGCGGTTCCGGGAGGCGCCACCAACAGCGGCTCCGGGGCCAGCGCCGTGGTCGCGCCGACCGGCACCGGCGCGGCGACGGTCACGACGGATTCCGCGGCGGGCGGCAACGCCGACCAGCCCGAGCGCGGCGTTCCCCAGATGGGCCGCGGCGGCGGCGGCAACGCCGGCGGCCAATAGGGCCCGGGGCGGTTTTCCGATCGGAGCCGGCGCGGCCGTCGACATTGGTGGGCGGTCGCGCCGGTTCTGCAGCTTGACGCCGCCGCCTACCCCGCCCTAGAAGGCCCTCGTCCCGGGATCGAAGGCGCCAGCGCCGGTCGCCCCGGTCGCGGCGACGGCGTGTCGCCGCGCGGTACGGACGGTTAGCACAGCGGTAGTGCGTTCCCTTCACACGGGAAAGGTCGCAGGTTCGATCCCTGCACCGTCCACCATTCTCTTCCGCATCGCCGTCACGGCATCGTTCGACGCGCGGCGAGCGCTCGTGCGTGCCAGCCCGAGCGCTCGAAATCGCCGTGAGCCGCATCGCTCCCCCCGCAGAGGATGGAGCAAGCTAGCCAGGATCAGTTGTTCGCGGTCCGGAACGTGTCGCAGGACTTCGTCTGGCCGCTCTTGTAGCCGTTCATGAACCAGCGCTGGCGCTGCTCGGACGAGCCGTGGGTGAACGAATCCGGCACGGCGTAGCCTTGGCTCTGCTTCTGCAGCTTGTCGTCGCCGATCGCGCTCGCCGCGTTCATCGCCTCGTCGATGTCGCCCTGCTCGAGCGCGTTGTACTTGTCGTTGGAGTTCTTGGCCCAGACGCCAGCAAGGCAGTCGGCCATCAGCTCGATCCGCACGGAGAGCGCGTTGGCGTCTCGCTTCGAGGACGCCTGCTGCTGCCGGGCCTGAACCTTGCCGAGAATGCCGAGGACGTCCTGCACGTGGTGGCCGACCTCGTGAGCGATGACGTAGGCGTAGGCGAAGTCGCCCTTCACGCCGAACTTCTGCTCCATCTCCTTGAAGAAGCCCGTGTCGAGATAGACCTTCTTGTCGAGCGGGCAGTAGAACGGGCCCATCGCGGCCTGGGCCGAGCCGCAGCCGCTGCGGGTGCCGCCGGTGTAGAGCACCATCGTCGTCGGGGTGTACTGCTTGCCGGTCTGGTTCGGCAGGATCTGGCTCCATACGTCCTCGGTGTTGCCGAGGATCTTGGAGGCGAAGCGGCCGCTGTCGTCGGTCGGCGCGGTCTTGCGGCGCGTCTGGATCTGCGGATCGGCCGGCTCCTCGCGCTGGCTGCCGCCGCCACGGGTGATCTGCTCGTCGCCCCCCATCAGGATCGCCGGGTTGATGCCCGTGACCCAGCTGATGATCAGGATGACGACGATCGCGCCGATGCCGAGGCCGCCGGCGCCGCCGCCCGGGAAGCCCATCCCGCCACCGCCGCCCTCGCCGCGACGATCCTCGACGTTGTCCGAACTCCGAAAATCGTCCCAGCGCATGGTCTCGACCGCCACTCGTTCTCACGACGCCGTTATCGCGAGTCGCAGGGTAATGACACAGGCCGAAGGACGGTTCCGCCGGAACGGTCAAGCTTTTCCGTCGAGCGCGGTGCGCAGCAGCCGGAAATCGCGCCAGGCGAGCCGCTTCTGCATCGGCTGCCGCAGCAGGTAGGCCGGGTGCAGGGTGGCGAGGGCCCGCACGGTGCGGTGAGGCATCGCGTAGGGGTAGAACCGCCCGCGCGCCTTCAGGATGCCGTCCTTGTTGCCGGTGATCGCCTTCGTCGCCGGGCTGCCGAGGCAGACGATGATGTCGGGGTCGGCCAGCTCGATCTGGCGCTCCAGGAACGGCCGGCACACGGCCAGTTCCTGGATCGTCGGCTCGCGGTTGCCCGGCGGCCGCCAGGGCACCACGTTGGCGACGTAGGCCTTGGTCCGGTCGAGGCCGATCACCGCCATCATCCGGTCGAGCAGCTGGCCCGAGCGGCCCATGAACGGCTTGCCGATGCGGTCCTCGTCGGCGCCGGGCGCCTCGCCGATGAACATCAGCTTCGCGGCCGGATTGCCGTCGGCGAAGACGAGGTTCTTCGCGGTGAACTTCAGCGGGCAGGCGTCGAAGGTCGCCATCAACGCCTCGAGCTCCTCGAGCGTCCCGACATCCTTCGCCCGTGCCCGCGCATCGATCGCCGCATCCTCGGGCTTTGCCGATGCCGACTGCCCGTAGGTGCGCGGCGGAGCCTTCTCGGGCGCCGGCGGCGGATCGCCCCGCGGCGGCAGCTCGCAGCGCGGCGCTTCCGGCTGTTCCAGGCGCGGCGCTTCCACCTGCGCCTCGCGCACGGGCGCGCTGCGGCGCAGGGCCGGCGCCGGGGTGTCGGCTTCCCGGAAGCGGTCGTGCGGCGCCTCGTCGAGGGCGAGGTCGACGCCGCTCTCCACATGGAAATCGAGGTACGCGATCAGGTCGCGCTGTGCGTCCGCCGACGAGGTCATGAGCATCATGTGGGGCTTCGCACGCCTGTGGACAACGCGGCATTCCGGTCGGCGTCAGGCCGCGACGCTGCGCAACTTGGCCGCTCCCGCGCCCGATCCCCTGCCAGCAGCGGCTTGCCAACCTACATTGGAACGGGTTCAGAACGACGGCAACGGCGCATCGAACGGTCGGACGGCGGAGACGCACGGTCCGCGCGCACGAACGAGACACGGCAGGAGACGACAGGCATGGCGCATCCCGAACGCGAGGGCATGGATTTCGACGTGGTCGTCGTCGGCGCGGGGCCGGCCGGGCTCGCCGCGGCCATCCGCCTGAAGCAGCACGCGCTCGAAAGCGGCGACGAGGTCAACGTGGTCGTCGTGGAGAAGGGCTCCGAGGTCGGCGCCCACATCCTGTCGGGCGCCGTGATCGACCCGTCGGGCCTCGACGTCCTCGTGCCGGACTGGCGCGACGATCCCGAGCGGCCGCTGAAGACCGCGGTGGAGCGCGACGAGTTCCTGTTCCTGACCAAGAACAGCGGCGTCACCCTGCCGAACCTATTCTTCCCGAAGTTCATGTCGAACCACGGCAACTTCGTCGGCTCGCTATCGAACGTGACCAAGTACCTCGGCGCGAAGGCCGAGGCGCTCGGCGTCGAGATCTATCCCGGCTTTCCGGCCTCCGAGGTGCTCTACGACGACCGGGGCGTCGTCGTCGGCGTCGCCACCGGCGACCTCGGCATCGCCAAGTCGGGCGAGCCGCGCGACGACTACACCCGCGGCATGGAGCTGCGCGGCAAGTACGTGATCTTCGGCGAGGGGGCGCGCGGCTCGCTGACCAAGACGGTGATCGACCGGTTCCAGCTTAACCGGCACAGCGACCACCAGAAGTACGGGCTCGGCGTGAAGGAGCTGTGGCAGCTCGCGCCCGGCAAGTTCGAGCCGGGCCTGGTGCGGCACTCGATGGGCTGGCCGCTGCCGAACAAGGCCGGCGGCGGCTCGTGGCTCTACCACTTCGACGACCACCTGCTTTCGGTCGGCTTCGTCACGCACCTGAACTACGAGAACCCGACCCTGTCGCCGTTCGAGGAGTTCCAGCGCTTCAAGACCCACCCGATGATCCGCGAGGTGTTCGAGGGCGCCAAGCGCATCGGCTACGGCGCCCGCGCGATCATGGAAGGCGGATGGCAATCGGTGCCGAAGCTCGTCTTCCCCGGCGGTTGCCTCGTCGGCGATTCCGCCGGCTTCGTGAACGTGCCGCGCATCAAGGGCTCGCACAACGCGGTGCTCTCCGGGATGCAGGCGGCCGACGCCATCGCCGCCGCGCTGAAGGCCGGGCGCCAGGGCGACGAGCTCACCGCCTACGATGCCGGCTGGCGCGACAGCGCGATCGGCACCGACCTCAAGGCGGTCCGCAACGTCAAGCCGCTGTGGTCGCGCTACGGCACGCTCGCGGGCGTGGGCTTGGGCGGCCTCGACATGTGGTCCAACACCCTGCTGAACGCCTCGATCTTCGGCACGCTGAAGCACGGCAAGCCCGACTACGCCTGCACCAAGCCGATCTCCGAGGTGACGCCGATCGTCTACCCGAAGCCCGACGGCAAGCTCACCTTTGACCGGCTGTCCTCGGTCTACCTTTCGAACACCAACCACGAGGAGGACCAGCCGGCCCACCTTCAGGTCAAGGACATGGGCCTGCAGAAGACCTCCGAGCACGACGTGTTCGGCGGGCCCTCCGCGCGCTACTGCCCGGCGGGCGTCTACGAGTGGGTCGAGGATGCGGCCGCCGGCGACGGCGTGCGCTACCAGATCAACGCGCAGAACTGCGTCCACTGCAAGACCTGCGATATCAAGGACCCCAACCAGAACATCAACTGGGTGACGCCGGAGGGGCCTGGCGGGCCGAACTACCCCAACATGTGATCGGATCGATCCGCCTCGTCCGCTCCGCGCGATCCACGTCGCGCGGAGCGGATTCGCTCGGCGAACCCGCTCCGCGGGAACCGGACGCGCGAGCCGAAAGGGTCGTCCGTCGGGGCCTGGAACGATCGAATCGCGGCGGGTCCGGCGGCGTCCGGCGGTCGGGCCCGCGCCATCCTTTCGCCTTGCGGGCATGGCGGGAAGAGTCCAGTGTCCCCGCCGAATTCGGCGCCGCCTGGCCGCGATGGGCAGGCGCCCGCAGGAGCCGTGAACGGTGCCCATGACCGATGTCCGTCCCCGCCGCACCCGCACGGTGCTCGCCCTGACGCTCGCCGCGAGCGTCTCGCTCGGCGGGCAAGCGTTCGCGATGCAGCCGCGCGAATCCAGCCCGATGTCGGAGTACGAGCCGGCGGAGTCGCTTGAGGGCAACTTCCTCTCGGCCTACATCGCCGGGGCCTCCCGCGACACCGCGGCGGCGGCGAGCTTCTACCGCGAGGCGGTGAAGGCCGATCCGCGCAACACCGATCTGCTCGAGCGGGCCTTCGTCTCGCTGCTCGCCGACGGCGCCCTGCCCGACGCGTTCCGTGCGGCCGAGCGCCTTGTCAACCGCGACTCGACCAACGGGCTGGCGCAGCTGTCGCTCGGCGTGCGCCAGATCAAGGCCGGCCAGTGGGCCGCCGCCCGCCAGAATTTTTCGCGCAGCGGACGCGGGGCTGCCGCCGACCTCACCGCGACGCTCCTCACCGCCTGGGCCTATGCGGGTGCCGGCGACGGCAAGCGCGCCCTCGAGACCGTGAGCAAGCTCAAGGGCGAGCGCTACTACAACACCTTCCGCGACTATCATGCCGGTCTGATCGCCAGCGTCACCGGCGACCAGGCCGAGGCGGAGCGCCGCCTCAAGGCGGCCTACGACGCCGACAAGAACACCCTGCGCATCGTCGACGCCTACGCGCGGTTCGAGGCCAATGCCGGCCGCACCGACCTCGCGATCCAGGCCTATACCGACTTCGACGCGCTGATGCCGCGCCACCCGATCGTGCGCGACGCCCTCGACAAGCTGAAGGCCGGCAAGCCGCTCGCCCGCCTCGTCACCACGGCGCAGGAAGGCGCCGGCGAGGTACTGTACGGGCTCGGCTCGGCCGGCTCGACGCAGGGCGACGAGCTGCCGGCGGTGGTCTACCTCCGGCTCGCCCTCTACCTCGCCCCCGAGCATGCGCTGGCGCGCCTGACGCTCGCCGACACCCTCGACCGGATGAAGCAGCCGGAGAAGGCGAACGAGGCCTACGCCCAGATCCCGGCGACCTCGCCGCTGAAGCTCAACGCCGACATCCAGATCGGCCTCAACCTCGAGCAGGCCGGCAAGGGCGATGAGGCGCTGCAGTACCTCGACGCCGCGATGAAGGCGCATCCCGACGACATCGACGTCATCACCGCGCTCGGCAACGTGCAGCGCTCGCGCAAGAAGTACGAGGAGGCGGCCGAGACCTACAGCCGCGCGATCGCGCTCATCGGCGACCGGCCGCAGGCGAACTTCTGGACGACCTACTATTTCCGCGGCACCGCCTACGAGCGCGCCAAGCAATGGCCGAAGGCCGAGGCCGACCTGAAGAAGGCCCTGGAGCTCGTGCCGGCGAGCCAGCCGGCGGCGAAGGCGCAGGTGCTGAACTATCTCGGCTATTCCTGGGTCGATCAGAAGATCAACATCGACGACGCCTTCAAGCTGCTCAAGCAGGCGGCCGACGCCAGCCCGCGCGACGGCATGATCGTCGACAGCCTCGGCTGGGCCTATTTCCGCCTCGGGCGCTGGGACGACGCGGTGCGCGAGCTCGAGAAGGCCGTGGAGCTGAAGCCGGGCGACCCGACCATCAACGACCACCTCGGCGACGCCTACTGGCGCTCTGGCCGGCGCCTCGAAGGCAAGTTCCAGTGGCAGCACGCCAAGGACCTGAACCCCGAGCCCGACGACCTCGTGCAGATCAACGAGAAGCTGAAGAACGGCCTGCCCGATACCGACAAGCCGACCGCCACGGCGGAGAACCCGCCGGCGCCGGTGGCCGCGCCGCACAACGCCGAGAACCCGGAACTGCCGAAGGGCGCCCCGGCCCCGAGCGAGGCGCCGGGCTCGGCCGACAAGAAGAGCGGCGGCTGAAGCAGGCTTATCGACGCGGGACCGGGTTCGACGCGGTCCCGCCGACTTCGGCTTCGATCGCGAAATGCTCTTCGGGGGATACGATCAGCCCATCGATCGCTGCCAGTGCGTCCTCGACGCGGTCGGATGACGGGGTCGCCGGAACACGCCCTGTCGGTGTCCCGTAGCGATAGCTGGTCGCGTAGGCTTCCAGGAACGTGATCGCTGCGAGTGCCCGGCGATCCGGGTTTTCCTCCGGGATCTTCCGAACGATGGTATCGAGCTGGTGGGCGTCCTTCCGCTCGATGTGGATGCCCTCGGCCGTGGCGACGGCCGTGATCAGGTGTTCGGCGGCCTGCGACGCCAAGTAGGCAGCGTTCCGCGACTCGGCCTTCAGCAGGATGCGAGCATCCTTCGCACAATCGCGGGCAAGCTCGAGGCAGGTCGCGATCCTACGCCCCTTGGACATCGAGTCTCAGGCCTTCGCGGGCGAGGGCATAGCTCAGCGTATTCGGGACGCCCCAGCTTTCGGCCAGCTCGCTTTCGCGGGCGGCCAGGATCGTGGCGGAGATGCCGGCTTCGCGGCCGATCGACCACCCGATGATGGGATCGAGCGCATCGTCGGAAACATCGTCCGGCACCGCGACGACGAGGTCCCAATCGCTGTCGGCACGATGATCGCCGCGGGCCCTGCTCCCGAACAGCCAGATCGCCCGCGGTCGCATGCGGGTGCGGATCGCCGCGATCAACGTGGCGAGGTCGTCCGGCAGCGGATCGGCGTAGTTGGATCGGGACACCGTGCGATCCTAGGCCGGCCTTGGCGGGCCGACAATGCCGGGCGTACGCCTGCGGGTTGCCGCGCTGGCGCCCGCCTCGTATGGCCTGCCGCTCCAAGTCATCGCCCCGACGAGAGCCCGTGCCCCTGCTCACCACCCGCGCCCCGGCGAAGATCAACCTGACCCTGCACGTGCTCGGGCGTCGCCTCGGCGACGGCTATCACGTGCTGGAAAGCCTCGTGGCGTTCGCCGGCGTCGGCGATGCGCTGACGCTGGATCCCGGCCCGGAGCTGTCGCTCTCTGTGAGCGGCCCCACCGCGGGACCGGCCGGCCCGACCGGCGACAACCTCGTCGTGCGGGCGGCCCGGCACCTCGCGGAGGCGGTGCCGGATCTCAGGCTCGGCGCGTTCGATCTCGTCAAGCGGCTGCCGGTGGCGGCGGGGATCGGCGGAGGGTCGTCGGATGCAGCCGCGGCGCTGCGCCTGCTCGCGGAGCTGAACGGCCTGCCCCTCGACCATCCGGCGGTGGTCGCCGCCGCACGGGCCACCGGGGCCGACGTGCCGGTCTGCCTTGATCCGCGGGCCCGCATGATGCGCGGCGCCGGCGAGGAGATCGGCCCGGCGCTCGGGATGCAGCCGTTCCCGGCGGTGCTGATCAACCCCGGCGTGCCGGTGCCGACGGCACCGGTGTTCAAGGCGCTCGGCCTCCGGGTCGGCGACCGCTTGAACGGCGCGCCCCATCCCGAGATCGGCCCGGGATCCGGGGTCGAGGCTCTGGTCGCGGCGATCGGGCCGGCGCGCAACGACCTCGAGGCCCCGGCGCTGACCGTGGCGCCGGCGATCGGCACCGCGCTCGCGGCGCTCCGCACCCAGGCGGGCTGCCGGCTTGCGCGGATGTCGGGTTCGGGCGCGACGGTGTTCGCGGTCTTCGCCGATCGTCATTCGGCGTCGCGGGCCGCGCGCGCGATCGGTTCGACGCAGCCGACGTGGTGGACGGTCGCGACCTACCTGCGCTGACGGACGGGCGGAGGCGTCGAGAGGATCTGTGGAGTGGTTCGAGGGCCGCCGCGTGCGGATCAGTGGACGCGCGAAACGCAGAAATCCACGACCTGCAGCAGCGCCGACTTCATCGGGCTTTCGGGGAAGGGATCGAGCGCATCCCGTGCGAGCGTGCCGTAGTCGCGCGCGCGGGCGACCGTCTCCTCGAGGGCGTGGTGGCGCCGCAGGATCGCGTGCGCGGTCTCGAGATCGCCGTCTTCCAGCGCACCCTGCTCCAGAGTCCGGCGCCAGAAGGCGCGTTCCTCCTCGGTGCCGCGGCGGACGGCGAGCACGATCGGCAGGGTGATCTTGCCTTCGCGAAAATCGTCGCCGACGTTCTTGCCGAGCGCTGCGCTGGTGCCGCCGTAGTCGAGCACGTCGTCGATGAGCTGAAAGGCGATGCCGAGGTTCATGCCGTAGGCGCGGCAGGCCTCCTGCTCGGCGACCGGGCGCCCGGCGAGGACCGGACCGACCTCGCAGGCGGCGGCGAACAGCTCCGCGGTCTTGGCACGGATCACCGCGAGGTACGCGTCCTCCGAGGTGCCGGTGTTCTTGGCGGCGGTGAGCTGCATGACCTCGCCCTCGGCGATCACCGTGGCGGCGGCCGAGAGGATGTCGAGGGCGCGCAGGGAGCCGACCTCGACCATCATCCGGAACGCTTGCCCAAGCAGGAAGTCGCCGACGAGCACGCTCGCCTCGTTGCCCCACTTGATCCGCGCGGCGACCCGGCCGCGGCGCATGTCGCTGCCGTCCACCACGTCGTCGTGCAGCAGGGTCGCGGTGTGCATGAACTCGACGCTGGCGGCGAGCTTCACGTCCCCGTCGTGGCCGGAATAGCCGCAGAGGTCGGCGCTCGCCAGGGTCAGGATCGGGCGCAGGCGCTTGCCGCCGGAATCGATCAGATGGTTGGCGACCTCGGGGATCATCGCCACGTCGGAACCGGTGCGCGACAGGATCTGGGCGTTCACCCGCTCCATGCCGCCCGACACCAGGGCCACGAGGTCGGCGAGGCTCGCTTCCGCGTCGGGGCGGCCTTCTTCGATGGAAACGACGACACCCAAGGTCCGATGCCTCCAGACCGATTTCGACTGCAGCGCGCGATGCGCCACCCCTTCGCATGCGCTTGAGGGCACCGCAACATGCGTCCGCGAAACCGGATATGGTGCCGGCGCACGCCAGCGCGCACGCGACGAAAGCGCCCTCCACCGCGAACAGGGTTGTGATGACCGAGCTGATCCGCACCAACGACATCGTCCTGATCGGCTTCGCGCAATCGCTGCTCGAAGGCGCCGCCATCCCGGTGCTCGTCGCCGACAACCACATGAGCCTGATGGAGGGCTCGATCGGCGCCTTCCCCCGGCGCCTGCTGGTGCCCGGCGATCATGCCGCGCAGGCGCGCCGGCTCCTGCGCGACGCCGGGCTCGCGCACGAGCTTCGCGACGCGAACCCCTGATCATGGCCGAGGTGCCGGACGACTTTCTCGGCGGAACCCTGCGCCTGCTGCAGCCGCCGCGCGGCAGCCATCGAGCCGGGACCGACGCGGTCCTGCTGGCGCGGTGGATCGAGCCGAAGCCGGGCGACGTCGTCTGCGACGTCGGGGCCGGGACGGGGGCGGTCGGGCTCGCCGTCGGCATCCGCGAACCCGGCAGCCGCATCGTGCTGATCGAGCGCGCGCCCGAGATCGCCGCGCTGGCGCGCTGGAACGCCGAGCTGAACGCGATGGCCGACCGGGTGACGGTGGTCGAGGCCGACGTGCTCGCCTCCGGTGCCGATCGCCGCAGCGCCGGCCTCGCAACGGGTTGCGCCGACATCGTGCTCACCAACCCGCCGTTCTTCGAGGCGGGACGTCACCGCCCGTCGCCGGACGCGGGCAAGGCCGCCGCCCACGACTTCCCTGTGGGCGGGTTGGAGCGCTGGATCCGGACCTGCACCGACCTGCTTCGACCGGACGGTCGGCTCGGGTTGATCCACCGGGCCGACGCCCTGCCGCTTTGCCTCGAAGCCCTGCGCAACCGGTTCGGCGGCGTCGCGATCCGTCCGGTTCACGCCCGCGCCGAGCGTCCGGCGATCCGCATCCTCGTCCGCGCGACCAAGGGAAGCCGTGCCGCGCTCGAATTGCATCCGCCGCTCGTCCTGCAGGGGGCGGACGGCGGCTTCACCGCCGAGGCGGACGCCCTGCACCGTGGCCGGCCCTGGCCGGCGTGAAGGTGCATGCGGCGCAAAATATCCGCGACGGGTGAAAAGAGGGGGGCGTCCCGGACGCCCCCCTCGCAAAACCTCAGTAGAACCGCAGCCGGCGATGATGACCGTGATGGTGGTGGTGATGATGCCGGCGCCAGTGATGGTGACGGTGCCAGCGGTGATGCCGGTGCCAGCGATGGTGGCGATGCCAATGGCGGCGGCCGTGCCAGCGGGCATTCTGCACCAGCGGCGCGGCATCGTTCTGCGCGGCGGTGATCGGCACCGTCATCGGGGCGGCCTTCGCCGAGAGGCTCAGGCCCGTCGCGCCGCCGAGCAGCGCGAGCACGACCGAAGAAATCTCCAGGATCGCATCGAGACGTCCTCTCCTTACCGTGGGACGGGCGAGGGGTCGGGCCCCGCCCGGGCGGAGAACGCTCCGCCGCGCCGGAAACGGCGGCCGGCGCGATTCGGTTCGATCGGCAGGCCGCGAAACGACGCGCCCTGCTCCGCAAGCCTTGCCGTGGGGCCGGCGATGACCACCTCCCACGACGCGGGCCTTCTCCCACCATCGGATCTCCATGTCCTTCGCCGTTCCGGATTTCGTGCGTGCGCTCCTTCCGGCGCGCTTTCGCAAGACGCGGTCGCGCGTCGCCGTGGTGCGCCTGAACGGCGCCATCGGCGCGGTCTCGCCGCTGCGCCCGGGCCTCTCGATCGCCACGGTCGCGGGCAGCCTGGAGCGCGCCTTCGCGATGCCGGGCGCGGTCGCCGTGGCGATCGTGATCAACTCGCCGGGCGGCGCGCCGGCGCAATCCCACCTGATCCACCGGCGCATCCGGGATCTCGCCGTGGAGAAGAACCTGCCGGTCTACGCCTTCGTCGAGGACGTGGCGGCGTCGGGCGGCTACATGATCGCCTGCGCGGCCGACACCATCGTCGCCGACCCGACCTCGGTGGTCGGCTCGATCGGCGTCGTCTCGGCCGGCTTCGGGTTCGACAAGCTGCTCGCGCGCATCGGCGTCGAGCGCCGCGTCCACACCCAGGGCGACGCCAAGGCGATGCTCGATCCGTTCCGGCCGGAGGACCCGGCCGACGTCGAACGCCTGCTGCGCATCCAGGCCGACGTGCAGGACCTGTTCACCGGTCTCGTCACGACGCGTCGCCCGACATTGAGGTCCGGCGAGAACCTGTTCACGGGGGCGATCTGGACGGGACGGCAGGCTCTCGAGCTCGGGCTCGTTGACGCGATCGGCGACATCCGCTCGACGCTGCGCGCCCGATTCGGGGAGGGCGTCGACCTGAGGCTGATCGCCGAGGCGAAGGGGTCGTTCGTCGCCCGCCTGCTGCGCCGCGGGGCGCCGGGCGGGATCGGCGTGGCCGACGAGGCCATCGCCGCGATCGAGGAGCGTGCGGCCTGGGCGCGTTACGGCCTGTGAGGCGACGTCGCGCGGAGGCCGCAAGGCCGCCACACGACGGCGCGCTCAGCGCGCGAGGCAGGCGGCGTCCGGCGTGCCGTACCCGCTGTAGACCACCCGCACCTTGCGGGTGCAGCCCTCGGCCTTGACGGCCGGCGCGGCGACGGGCGCCACCTCGACCGGCACCACCGCGACCGGCACGGCCACCGCCGAGACGTCGTCCACGGTGGCCAGTGCGCTGCTGGCGCTCATCACCAGCGGTGTCGCGACGAGCGAGGCGGCGACGAGGACCGCGAAGACGGTGACGTTCTTCTTGGCGAGGCTGCGCATGACTGTTGTTCCATCGCGTTCGGCCGGGGCGGGCGGCCGATATCCCAGTGTTGGGCAATAAACTTGGCCGTCGCGATACGGTTCCGCTTGTCCGCCGAAATTGCGCCGCATTCGGTGTGCGCCCGCACCCGCGCCGGCGTCGCGGTTGCCCAATGCGGTCGCCCGCGCTTAAACGCTGCCGCCTCCCCTGCCCGACGACGAAGAAGCGCCCATGCCGAGCGATGCCGATCTCAGCCCGAAAACGTCGTTCCAGGGCCTGATCCTGACCCTGCAGCGCTTCTGGGCCGCCAAGGGCTGCGTGATCCTGCAGCCCTACGACATGGAGGTCGGGGCGGGCACGTTCCACCCGGCGACGACGCTGCGCGCGCTCGGCCCGAAGCCGTGGAAGGCCGCCTACGTCCAGCCCTCGCGCCGGCCGAAGGACGGGCGCTACGGCGAGAACCCGAACCGGCTGCAGCACTACTACCAGTTCCAGGTCATCCTGAAGCCGAACCCCGAGAACCTGCAGGAGCTCTACCTCGAATCGCTCGCCGCGATCGGCGTCGATCTCGCCCTGCACGACATCCGCTTCGTCGAGGACGACTGGGAAAGCCCCACGCTGGGTGCCTGGGGTCTCGGCTGGGAATGCTGGTGCGACGGCATGGAGGTGAGCCAGTTCACCTACTTCCAGCAGGTCGCCGGCCTCGAATGCGCACCGGTCGCGGGCGAGCTGACCTACGGGCTGGAGCGCCTGGCGATGTACGTGCAGGGCGTGGAGAACGTCTACGATCTGAACTTCAACGGCGGGGCGGGCGCGGAGAAGGTCACCTATGGCGACGTGTTCCTGCAGGCCGAGCAGGAGTATTCGTGGCACAACTTCGAGGCAGCCGACACGGCGATGCTGTTCCGCCAGTTCGCCGATTCCGAGAAGGCCTGCCGCCTCTACCTCGACGCCGGCACTCCCGAGCGCGCTGGCACGCGCCACCGCATGGTTCAGCCGGCCTACGACCAGTGCATCAAGGCGAGCCACGTCTTCAACCTGCTCGACGCCCGCGGCGTGATCTCGGTGACCGAGCGCCAGAGCTACATCCTGCGGGTGCGCGAGCTGGCCAAGGCCTGCGGCGCGGCCTGGCTGCTCACGGAGGCCGGCGGCGCGCCGGCGGCGGCATGAACCGGTTCGCGTTCGCCACCCTGGCCTTGTTCGCCCTCGGCGCTGCTCCGGCCTTCGCCCAGTCCGCCACCGACCCGGTCGAGACCGTGCGCGCGTTCTACGCCAAGGACGATATCGGCGCGGTCGGCTTCTATGCGGCGCGCCTGCGCTCGCTCTACGAGCGGGACCGGCGCGAGGCCGGAAACGAGGTCGGCCGACTGGATTTCGCCTTCTACGTGAACGGGCAGGACACGGAGGCGAACTGGGAGAAGACCCTGAAGCTCACCATGCTCGCATCCGACGACGCGCGTGCGGAGGTGCAGGCGACCTTCCACAACGGCACGCCGCAGGACCTGCGCTACGATCTCGTGCGCGAGAACGGGCGCTGGCTGATCGCCGACGTGCGCTCGACGACGGCGCAAACCTGGGATCTCGTGACGATCCTATCTGCGAAGCTGCCCTAGCCCGAGCGCGACGCGCAGATCAGCGGCGGCATCCCGCGCCTCTCCGCACGCTCCGTCTCGACGGACGCGGAGCGGGCGTCTATTCCCGCGGCCATGCCCGATTTGCTGCTCGAACTCCGCTCCGAAGAAATCCCGGCCCGCATGCAGCGGCGCGCGGCCGAGGACCTGAAGAAGCTCGTCACCGACGCGCTGGTCGAGCGCGGCTTCCTCTACGACGGCGCGAAGGCCTTCGCGACCCCGCGCCGGCTGGCGCTCCACATCGCCGGCTTGCCCGCGCGCGGCGAGGCTTTGCGCGAGGAGCGGCGCGGACCGAAGGTCGGCGCGCCGGACGCCGCGGTGCAGGGCTTCCTGCGCGGCGCCGGGCTGACGAGCCTCGACCAGGCGCGGACGATCATCGACCCGAAGAAGGGCGAGTTCTACCTCGCGGTGATCGAAAAGCCCGGCCGCGAGACGCTGGACGTGCTGGCCGAGGTCCTGCCGGCGATCATCAAGAGCTTCCCCTGGCCGAAATCCATGCGCTGGGGGGCGGCCTCGGCGCAGGCGGGCGCCCTGCGCTGGGTGCGCCCGCTGCAATCGATCGTCGCGACCTTCGGCCCGGAGACCGAGACGCCGGACCTGGTGCCGTTCGAGGTCGGCGGCATCACGTCGGGCACCACCACCTACGGCCACCGCTTCCTGGCGCCCGGCGCGATCGAGGTCCGTCGCTTCGACGACTACGTCCGGAGCCTGGAGCGCGCCAAGGTCGTGCTCGATTCGGACCGGCGCAAGGACATCATCCTGCACGACGCCCGCGACCTCGCCTTCGCCCGCGGCCTCGAGTTCGTGGAGGACGAGGGCCTGCTGGAGGAGGTCGCAGGCCTCGTCGAATGGCCGGTGGTGCTGATGGGCACCTTCGACCAAAGCTTCCTCGACATCCCGGGCGAGGCGGTGCGCGCCACCATCCGCGCCAACCAGAAATGCTTCGTCGTGCGCGACGCCGGCGGCGCGCTGGCGCCGGCCTTCGTCCTGGTCTCGAACCTCGTCGCCACGGACGGCGGCGCCGCGATCACCGCGGGCAACGAGCGCGTGGTCCGCGCCCGGCTCTCGGACGCGAAGTTCTTCTGGGAGACCGACAAGGCGATCCGCCTCGCGGACCGCCTGCCGAAGCTTGACACCATCGTGTTCCACGAAAAGCTCGGGACGCAGGGCGAGCGGGTGCAGCGCATCGCGGCGCTCGCGCGTGAGCTTGCCTCCCTCGTCGGCGCCGATGCCGACCTCGCCGAGCGCGCCGCGCGGCTCGCCAAGGCGGACCTCGTCACCGAGATGGTCGGCGAGTTTCCCGAGCTGCAGGGCTTGATGGGCGCCCGCTACGCCGCGCTCCAGGGCGAGAACCCGAGCGTCTGTGCCGCGATCGAGGAGCACTACAAGCCGGTCGGGCCGAGCGACCGCGTGCCGACCGATCCAGTCTCGGTGGCGGTGGCGCTCGCCGACAAGCTCGACACGCTGGTGGGCTTCTGGGCGATCGACGAGAAGCCGACCGGGAGCAAGGACCCGTACGCGCTGCGGCGGGCTGCTTTGGGGGTGATCCGGACCACGCTGGAGCGGTCCCTGCGGCTGCCGCTTTCGAGCGTCGCCAACCGACAGTTCGCCATCGCGGAAACCCGCGGCGCGCCGGCCGCCTCCGCCGAGCCCGCAAGCATCCGCGAGGACGATCTCGGCTCGGCCGGCTTCCATTTCTCCGCAATCGTCGAGACCGACGGCGAGGCCGACCGAAGCCCGTCGGCCCAGCGCGTCGCCGACCTGCTGGCCTTCTTCGCCGACCGCCTCAAGGTCTACCTGCGCGACAAGGGTGCCCGCCACGACCTGATCGATGCGGTCTTCGCGCTGCCCGGCCAGGACGACCTGCTGATGGTGGTCCGCCGGGTCGAGGCGCTCGGCGCCTTCCTCGACACCGAGGACGGCAGGAACCTGCTCGCCGGCGTGAAGCGCGCCTCGAACATCCTGCGCATCGAGGAAAAGAAGGACGGCCGCGCCTACGATGCCGAGCCCGATGCGGCGCTCGCCGCCGCCGGCCAGCCCGAGGAGCGGGCGCTGGCCGAGGCAATGGCGACGGCGCGGGCCGAGGCCTCGGCGGCGGTCGCGAAGGAGGATTTTGCCGGCTCGATGCGGGCACTCTCGCACCTGCGCGCCCCGGTGGACGCCTTCTTCGAGCACGTCACCGTCAACGCCGACGACGCGGCGCTTCGCGAGAACCGCCTCGCCCTCCTCAACGCGCTGCGCGCCGCAACCCGAGAAGTCGCAGACTTCTCGGCGATCGTGGGCTGAACCCCGGGTCCCTTCTCCCAGGGCGAGAAGGGCAGGACGATCTACACTTCCGATAGGATGAAGCGCGGGTCCCCTCTCCCGTCCGGAAGAGGGACAGGGAGAGGGGTGCGCCTTCTCCGGATGAACCTGTCCCCTCACCCCAACCCTCTCCCGAACGGGAGAGGGTGTGCGTCGCGCATCCGCGAGGTCGCGTCGGCGTGTGAGGTCAGGTCATGGCATGTCGAACCCGACGCAGCGTGCGAAGAGTTTGCGGGCGGCGCAGACCGGTGCGGAGGCACGGCTCTGGCGCGTCCTCCGCAATCGGCAGCTGAACGGGCGCAAGTTCCGGCGGCAATGGCCGATCGGTCGCTACGTCGTCGATTTCGCCTCATCGAGGCGAAGCGCGTCGTCGAGGTCGTGGGTGCGACGCATGGATCGCAGGCCGCGATCGCGTCCGATGCCGATCGGACCGAATGGCTCGGACGATGCGGGTTCGAGGTCGTCCGCATCGCCAACGCCGAGATCGACGAAAACCTCGACGGCGTCCGCGAGACGATCCTCGCCGCGATCGAGCGGCGCGATGTCCTGTGACGCGCCGCCTCAGAACCAACCCTTGATCCGGAACACCACGATCGGGATGATCGCGCTCGCGAGGATCAGGCTGAGCGCGTAGGGGTAGCCGTAGGCCCAATCCAGTTCGGGCATGTGCTTGAAGTTCATCCCGTACATCGACGCGATCAGCGTCGGCGGCACGCCGACCACCGAGACGACGGTGAGGACGCGGAAGACGTTGTTCTGCTCGATGTTGATCAGGCCCAAGGCCGCGTCGAGGAGGAACTGGACGTTCTCCGAGAGCCGGGTCTCGAACTCGTCGAGGGATTCGATGTCCCGGCGGATCGTCTCGAAGCGTGCATCGGTCTCCTCCTGGGCCAGCACCTGCTCGCAGGCTCCGGCGACGAAGGGCACGATGCGCTCGAGGCCGAGCAGGCTCGCCCGGATCTTGCCGAGCACCTTCCCGCGGCGGGCGATGCCCCGCAGGATGCGCTTCAGCGCCAGGTCGCGGCGGCGCGGCGGAGCCTTCTCGTCGGATTTCGACGGTCGGGCGCGCACGTCGAAGTCGAAGATCCGCGTCGAGAGGCCGTCGAGCTCGGCGCCCATGTCCTCGAGCGCATCGGCGAGGCTGTCGACCAGCTCCTCCATCAGCAGCAGGAAGACCTCGATCCCGGTCTTGGCGACCTCCCCCTCGTCGATCCGCTTGCGCACCTCGGTGAAGGCGCGCAGCTCGTGGAAGCGCACGGTGACGAGGTGGTCCGGCGTCAGGACGAAGCCGAGCGGCTTGAGCAGCGAGTCGGTGCTCTCGAAGGTCACCATCGGCGTCGAGAGGGACAGGCCGTTCTTCAGCCGGCGCAGGCGGCTGGAGCTCTCGACCTCGGACAGCGCCTTGCGCGAGGGCACGCGGATGCCGGTGGCCTCCTCCACCGCCCGGGCCTCCTCGGGGGTCGGATCGTTGAGGTCGATCCACACGGTCTGGGTCGGGACGGCGGCGCGGCCGCCGGTGTCGCTCGGCGCGAGCGCGCCCTCGGGGCCGTGCAGGCTGAGCATGAAAAGGAATTCCGTCGGCGCTTGCGATGAGGGGAGAAACCCGGCGCGCGACGGCTGCCGCGGGGTGCGACAGACTTGACTCGCCAAGGGGCCGCCGCTATCTCGCCCGCAGCCTTGGCACTCATCTTCCATGAGTGCTAACGGCCAGGGTTGGACGCGGGTCTCCGCGGCATCAACGCCGATTTGCGAATTCAAACAAGAGGGCAGCTCATGAAGTTCCGTCCGCTGCACGACCGGGTCGTCGTCCGCCGCATCGAAGGCGAAGAGAAGACCAAGGGCGGCATCATCATCCCCGACACCGCCAAGGAGAAGCCGCAGGAAGGCGAGATCGTCGCCGTCGGCTCGGGCGCCCGCGACGAGGCCGGCCGCATCAACGCGCTCGACGTCAAGGCCGGCGACCGCGTCCTGTTCGGCAAGTGGTCGGGCACCGAGGTCAAGATCGACGGTCAGGATCTCCTGATCATGAAGGAATCCGACATCATGGGCGTCGTCGCCTGAGGTCTTCGGACACCTGACGTAACCGCCCTTCGAGGCCCGCCCGGGTCTTGGGGCTTCTCCACCAACGAAAAGGAATCCTGCACATGGCAGCGAAAGACGTTCGTTTCTCCTCCGACGCGCGCGACAAGATGCTCCGCGGCGTCGACATCCTCGCGGATGCCGTCAAGGTGACGCTCGGCCCCAAGGGCCGCAACGTCGTGATCGAGAAGAGCTTCGGCGCGCCGCGCATCACCAAGGACGGCGTCACCGTCGCCAAGGAGATCGAGCTCTCCGACAAGTTCGAGAACATGGGCGCCCAGATGGTGCGCGAAGTGGCCTCGAAGACCAACGACATCGCCGGTGACGGCACCACCACCGCGACCGTGCTCGCCCAGGCGATCGTCCGCGAAGGCGCCAAGTACGTCGCCGCCGGCATGAACCCGATGGACCTGAAGCGCGGCATCGACCTCGCCACGGCCGCCGCGGTCAAGGACATCATCGCGCGCTCCAAGAAGGTCGCCTCGTCCGAGGAGGTCGCCCAGGTCGGCACGATCTCGTCGAACGGCGACAAGGAAATCGGCGAGATGATCGCCCACGCGATGCAGAAGGTCGGCAACGAGGGTGTCATCACCGTCGAGGAAGCCAAGACCGCCGAGACCGAGCTCGACGTCGTCGAGGGCATGCAGTTCGACCGCGGCTACCTGTCCCCGTACTTCATCACGAACGCGGAGAAGATGGTCGCCGAGCTCGAGGACCCCTACATCCTCATCCACGAGAAGAAGCTGTCGTCGCTCCAGGCGATGCTGCCGGTGCTCGAGGCCGTGGTGCAGACCGGCAAGCCGCTGGTCATCATCGCCGAGGACATCGAGGGCGAGGCGCTCGCCACCCTCGTGGTCAACAAGCTGCGCGGCGGCCTGAAGGTCGCGGCCGTGAAGGCGCCGGGCTTCGGCGATCGCCGCAAGGCGATGCTCGAGGACATCGCGATCCTCACGCAGGGCCAGATGATCGCCGAGGATCTCGGCATCAAGCTCGAGAACGTCACCCTGCCGATGCTCGGCCGCGCAAAGCGGATCCGCATCGAGAAGGAGACCACGACGATCATCGACGGTTCGGGCGAGAAGGCCGACATCGAGGCGCGCGTCGGGCAAATTAAGGCGCAGATCGAGGAGACCACCTCGGACTACGACCGTGAGAAGCTCCAGGAGCGCCTGGCCAAGCTCGCCGGCGGCGTCGCGGTCATCCGCGTCGGCGGCGCGACCGAGGTCGAGGTCAAGGAGAAGAAGGACCGCGTCGACGACGCGCTCAACGCCACCCGCGCTGCGGTGGAAGAGGGCATCGTCCCCGGCGGCGGCACCGCCCTGCTCCGCGCCAAGAAGGCGGTCGCCGCCCTCTCGAGCGACAACCCCGACGTCCAGGCCGGCATCAAGATCGTGCTGAAGGCGCTCGAGGCCCCGATCCGTCAGATCGCCCAGAACTCGGGCGTCGAGGGCTCCATCGTCGTCGGCAAGATCACCGACAACACCAGCTCCGAGTCCTACGGCTTCAACGCCCAGACGGAAGAGTACGTCGACATGATCCAGGCCGGCATCATCGACCCGGCCAAGGTCGTGCGCACCGCCCTGCAGGACGCGGCCTCGGTCGCCGGCCTGCTCGTCACCACCGAAGCCATGATCGCCGACTCTCCGAAGAAGGACAGCGGCGCCCCCATGGGCGGCGGCGGCGGCATGGGCGGCATGGGCGGCGGGATGGACTTCTAAGTCCGAGCCACCATTGCAACGTCGGAAGGGGGTCGCCGCGAGGCGGCCCCTTTTTTCGTTGCGCTTGGGCCCGGGTCGGCGCCGTCTTCCCGACGCTGTGAAACGATCGGCGAGCGGACGCTTGGACGACGGGGGGGCTCGGGCGGCTTCGGGGAAGCCTGCAGCAGATCTGTCTCGACCAGTGGCCGCGCGCGCGCGGCCTCCCGCGGACATCCTGAGCGGGAGGCTCTGACGCGACGCGCTTCAAGCCTTTCAACCGGGAAGTCGACGAGAGCCGCGGCGGCGATACTGCAAAAAGGACGACAGGAGCGATCGACGACGCGCCGTGTCAGCCCGCCCGCTTTCCGCAGCGGACGTAGGATGCGGTGCCCTTGCCGCTCGTCCAGGTCAGGCGGTCGCCGTCGACGACGAGGCGGACCTGGGAGGACCAGCGCCGGCCGCGCTCGGCGCAGTCCGCGGCCATGGTCCAGGCGTTCCCGATGCGTCGGCCGTCGTGGAAGCTGCAGATCGTCCGCCCGGCGCTGGCGCGCTCGGGCGTGATCGTCGCGGGGATGTAGCCGCGTCGGCGCGAGCGCTTGCCGCAGGCGGCCTCGGTCGGGCCCCAGGTTCCGACGTACTCGGCGCGCTCCACGCGCGGCGGCGGTGCGGGCACCGGAGCAGCGGCCGGTGCCGAGACCGCCGCGACGACCGGAGCCGGCGCTTCGACGACGCGCGGCACCTGTACCTCGGGCACCGGCGTCGCGGCCGCGACCGCGATGGTCTGCGGCAAGGGGGGGAAGCCGAAGGCGGGCACCTCCGGCGGGGCGGCGGCGGCCGGCCTGAACGGGAGATCTTCGCTGAGGAACGTCACGCTGTACCCGAACAGCGTGCCCCAGCCGGCGGCGAGCGCGACGAACAGCGCGACCCAGCGCTTCGAAACGGGACGGCCCGCTCCGCTGCTCTGTTCCGTCGGGTACGCCTCGAGCCCCGCCGCCATCGTCATCCCGCCCTCCCCTTCGTGGGCCGCACGCATCCGACGCCGAAATCTTCCGTGCGCCCGTCCGTCGCGACGCGGGAGCGATGGAGATGCCGAAGGTCCGCTGGGACGCCGCCTCGAAGATCCAGCGATTCGCAGACTGCGCACCGCGGGCGACGAAATCTTAACAAGTCTTGCGCGGCGCGAAATCCCTAAACGCGCGAATACGGCGCTGCGGCGGCGACGGATCGCAGGTGGGTCTTCGACGCGACACTTCCGGCGTTGCATCGGTGCAATGGCGGGTGCGCCAATTCACTGCCATGCTCGCGCGCCGCTCCCTTCAGGGCGAGCCAACGAGGCGCCCGATTCCCAGCGATGAGATGCTTCGCCACGGCTCTTGTGATCGCCTTCGCGTCGGGGCCGGCCTCGGCGCAGACGCGGCAGGCGACACCGCGCATCGCCTGCGCGGACGCGATGGAGATGGTCAAGCGCGGCGGCGACGTGACGATCGCGGTCGGCGGCGCGCAGCCCGAGCGCATCGTGCGCGACCGCAGCTTCTGCGACCTGTCCGAGATCGCCGAGCTTCGCCTCGTGCCCACCCGCGACAACCCGCAATGCCCGATCGGCTATCGCTGTCGCGAGCCGGGCTTCGAGGAATGGAACTGGTAGGCGGCCGGCTCACGCGCGGTTGAGCGTCGCGCCCGGGCCGGTGCCACGATCTCGCCACGACCCGCGGTCACTGCCGCCGGGAAGGGCTTCGCGAACGGAGCCGATCGCCAAGATTTCCGGGAGACGCGCGTGGCCGCACTTCGAAGCGGGCTCGGCCTGCAGGCCGTCCTCACGGCGCTCGCCGCCCTCGCGCTGCTGGCGGCACCCGGCGTCCCCGCCCCGCCGCTCTACGTCTCGCTCGCGGGCTTCGCCATGGCCGGCATCCTGCTCGCCTCGGCCAACCTCTCCGCCTACCTGAAGGTCTTCGTCTCGGTCTACGGGATCGGCTACCTCGTGCTCGCCGGCGGCAAGACGCTGGCCGCGATGGGAGCGCTGCCGCCGACGCTCGCCGCCCTGCTCCCGCCGGACTTCGCGGCCACGGGCGCCGTGGTGTTCGGCGGGTTGGTCCTGGCGATCTCCTACCTGAAGCCGATCCGCGCGATCACCCTGATCGCCGATCCGTACTTCGCCAGCCGCGAGGCGCCGACCCGGGAGATCGGCCCGTTCCGCTTCTTCGGCAACACCGAGGGCAAGGTCGGGCAGCGGCTGGTGGCGCTGTCGATCTTCATCACCTTCGCCCAGGTGGCGCTGCAGCTGCGCCTGAACTTCTGGTTCCGCGACCTGTTCAATGCGCTGCAGGAGTACAATGCCGACGCGTTCTGGTACCAGCTCGTCTGGATCTTCGCCCCGCTCGCCACGATCTGGGTCGTGGTCGGCATGTTCGACACCTTCGTCGATGCGTCGCTCCACCTGCGCTGGCGGACCTGGCTGACCCGGAGCTTCTACGAGCGGTGGCTCGACGGCGGCACGCATTACCGCATCCCCTTCACCGGCGAGCACGCGGACAACCCGGACCAGCGCATCCAGAGCGACGTCAACCTGTTCATCTCGCAGACGACGACGCTCTCGATCCGCCTGCTGTCGCAGGCGGCGACCCTGGTCTCGTTCATGGTCATCCTGTGGGGCCTGTCGCGCGATTTCGTCTTGCCGTTCACCGACACCGTGGTCCCGGGCTTCCTGGTCTGGCTCGTCGTCGGCTACGCGCTGGTCGGCACCTGGCTGACGCACCTGATCGGACGCCCGCTGATCGGGCTCGACTTCCGGCAGGAGAAGGTCGAGGCCGACTTCCGCTTCTCGCTCGCCCGCTCGCGGATCTACTCCGAGCAGATCGCGCTCCTGCGCGGCGAGCGCGCGGAGAACGTCAGGCTGAAGAGCCTGTTCGGCGAGATCATCGACAACTACCTCGGCATCATCTACCGGCGGATCAAGCTCGGCAGCTTCACGCTGTCCTACAGCCAGATCAGCGTGGTGTTTCCCTACATCCTGGCCGCGCCGAGCTACTTCCTCAAGAAGATCACCCTCGGACAGTTCCAGCAGACCGGCGACGCCTTCTCCAGCGTGCAGTCGTCGCTGTCGTTCTTCATCAACTCCTACGTCACGATCGCGGCCTACAAGGCCAACACCAACCGTCTCGCCTCGTTCAAGCGCGCGATGACGCTGGCCGAAGCCTATTCCGCCGCCTCTGACGGGCTCGGCCACGGCAACGCCACCGGGTCCGACGTGACCGCGACCGGGCTGACGCTCGCCCTGCCCGACGGGCGGACGATCGTCACCGCCGACAGCCTTGCGATGACGAAGGGCGCGTCGACGCTCGTCACCGGCCCCTCGGGCTCCGGCAAGTCGACCCTGTTCCGCGCGATCGCCGGGATCTGGCCGTTCGGCAAGGGCCGGATCGACGTGCCCGCCGGCCAATCGGCCCTGGTGCTGCCGCAGCGGCCCTACATTCCCCTCGGCACGCTGCGCGGTGCCGTGTGCTACCCGAACACCACCGACCAGTTTCCGGACGCGGCGATCCGCGAGGCGCTGGTCGCGGCGCAACTGCCGGCCCTGGTCGATCGCCTGGACGAGGTCGACGCCTGGGACCAGCGCCTGTCCGGCGGCGAGCAGCAGCGCCTGGCGATCGCTCGCGCGGTGCTGGCCAAGCCCGAATGGCTCTTCCTCGACGAATCCACCGCCGCCCTCGACGAGCCGAGCGAGGCCGGCATCTACCGGATGCTGCGCGAGACCCTGCCCAACACCACGATTGTCTCGATCGGCCATCGCTCGACCCTGCACGAGCACCATCAGCGCCGGGTCGAAATGCAGAGCACGGGGGACGGCCGGTTCAGCCCGCGCGAGTTTCGCGCCGTCGCGCCAGCGGAATAGTCCCGGCTGCAAAACGTAAGACACCGCCGTTAGACGGCTCATCGTCGTCGCTCGAAGTCGCCGTACAGCAATGCGGGAGGGTTCACCCGTCCGCATTGCCAGGTTGAAATAATAAAGGAACCCTCCGGCGGTCCTGACGTTTGATACCCGCCTCAAGAAACTGCGGAGAAACGCATGACCAAGATCACTACTTTCGCCGGTGCCGCCGCTCTCGTTCTGATGTCGTCGGCCGCGTTCGCCGCGCCGTGCTCGACCGGAACCACCGTCACCCCCGACAAGGACGCCAGCAAGGCCTCGACGGTCGATCCGAAGGCCACCGCCAACACCAGCCCCGGCGCCAAGGGCGAGTCGCCCGGCACCGTCGGCGCGATGAACAAGGCCGGTTCCGCCGCCGGAGCCACCTCGCCGGCGGACGTCAACGCCCAGGACAAGGGCAACCCGACCGCCGCGCAGGCTGCCAAGAACGATTGCTGATCGACGATAGCGGATCGGCATCGATCCGATCCGATCCGAGACGTTGCGCCCGCTCCGGGAAACCGGGGCGGGCGTTTTCGTGCGCCTAGCGCCGGAGGCCGGTCGCCGCCAGGGCGGCCTTGCGGATCGCGTCCACGTCCGGCGCGCCGGGCTTCACGACCCAGCTTCCGCCGACGCAGAGAACCGCGTCGAGCGCGAGCCAGTCCGGCGCCGTCGCCTCGGAGATGCCGCCGGTCGGGCAGAACCGGACCTGCCCGAACGGGGCGGCCAGCGCCTTCAGCGCCTTGATCCCGCCGGACGCTTCCGCCGGGAAGAACTTGAACCGGTCGAGCCCGTGGTCGAGCCCGCGCATGATGTCGGCGGCATTCGCCACCCCCGGCAGGTAGGGGATGCCGCGCTTCAACGCCGCCTCGGTGAGCGGCGGGGTGAGGCCGGGGCTGACGATGAACGTCGCACCGGCTTCGATCGCCGCGTCGAGGTCGCGCTCGTTGAGGACCGTTCCCGCCCCGACCACCGCGCCCTCCACCCGCGACATCGCGCGGATCACGTCGAGGGCGGCCGGCGTGCGGAGCGTGACCTCGAGCGCGGTCAGGCCGCCCTCGACCAGGGCTCGGGCGATCGGCTCGGCATGCTCGACGTCCTCGATCACGAGGACGGGGATCACGGGGACGGTGCGCATCAGCGCGTCGATGCCGGTCATGGTTGGATCTCCCGTTTCGTGATCAGAGGCCGGCGGCCGCGAGCATCGCCGAGGCGCCTTGCTCGGCCCCGTCGGCGCCGTGGCGCATGAAGGCGAACAGCTCCCGCCCTGTCCCGGTGGCCGCCGGCGGCGCCGCGGCCTCGTCGCGGGCGGCGAGTTCCGCGTCGTCGACGAGCACCTGCAGTAGCCCTTCCTCCGCGCTGAGCCGCACGATGTCGCCGTCGCGGATCTTCGCGATGAGGCCGCCGCCGAGCGCCTCCGGGCTGAGATGGATCGCCGCCGGCACCTTGCCCGACGCACCCGACATCCGGCCGTCCGTGACCAGGGCGACCTTGTGGCCGCGGTCCTGCAGCACGCCGAGCTGCGGCGTGAGCTTGTGCAGTTCCGGCATCCCGTTGGCGCGGGGGCCCTGGAAGCGAACCACAACAACGACGTCGCGCTCGAGCTCGCCCGCCTTGAACGCCTTCAGCACGTCGTCCTGGTCGTTGAAGACGCGGGCCGGCGCCTCGATCGTGCGACGGTGCTCGTCCACGGCGCTGGTCTTGAAGGTGGCGCGGCCGAGGTTTCCCTTCACCAGGCGCATCCCGCCATCGGCCTGGAACGGCGCGGCGGGCTTGCGCAGCATCGTGTCGTCGAGGCTCTCGGGCACAGCCTCCTCGAAGGTCAGCGCGTCGCCCGACAGCTTCGGGTCGCGGGCGTGGTCGCGCAGGCGCGAACCGGACACGGTGAGGATGTCGTCGTGCAGCAGGCCGGCGTCGATCAGGCTCGCCATCACGAAGCTCATCCCGCCGGCGGCGTGGAAGTGGTTCACGTCGCCGGAGCCGTTCGGATAGACCCGGGCGATCAGCGGCACCACACCGGACAGCCGGTCGAAATCCTCCCAGTCGAGAACGATGCCGGCGGCACGCGCCATCGCCGGCAGGTGGATCGCGTGATTGGTCGAGCCGCCGGTGGCGAGCAGCCCGACCACCGCGTTGACGATCGCCTTCTCGTCGATGCAGCGCCCGAGCGGCCGGTAGTCGTTGCCCGACGCGCCGATCTCCGACAGCCGGTGGATCGCGGCGCGAGTCACGGCCTGTCGCAGCTTGGTGCCCGGATTGATGAACGAGGCGCCGGGCATGTGCAGGCCCATCACGTCCATCATCATCTGATTGGAGTTCGCGGTGCCGTAGAACGTGCAGGTGCCGGCCCCGTGATAGGAGGCGGATTCCGATTCCAGCAGCTCCTCGCGCCCGACCTTGCCCTCGGCGTAGAGCTGGCGGATGCGCTGCTTCTCCTTGTTGGCGATCCCCGTCGGCATCGGCCCGGCCGGGATCAGGATCGTCGGCAGGTGGCCGAAGCGCAGCGCGCCGATGATCAGGCCCGGCACGATCTTGTCGCAGATGCCGAGCAGGGCGGTCCCGTCGAACATGCCGTGGCTGAGCGCGACCGCCGCCGACAGGGCGATGGCGTCGCGCGAGAACAGCGACAGCTCCATGCCGCGCTGGCCTTGGGTGACGCCGTCGCACATCGCCGGCGTGCCGCCCGCGACCTGCGCCGTCGCGCCGACCTCGCGGGCGAACAGCTTGATCTGCTCGGGGTAGCGTCCGTAGGGCTGATGCGCCGACAGCATGTCGTTGTAGGCGGTGACGATGCCGATGTTCATCGCGCGGCCGGAGCGGATCGCGGCCTTGTCCTCGCCGGAGGCCGCGAAGCCGTGGGCGAGGTTGCCGCAGGCCAGCGTCGGCCGGTGCACGCCCGAATCCCGCTCGCGCCGGATGAGGTCGAGATAGGCGGCCCGCGAGTCGCGCGAGCGCTCGACGATGCGGGCCGTCACCGCCGCGACCACCGGATGAATCTCTGTCATCGCATGCCCTCTCGACGGCTCGGAGCCGAAGCGCTCCGAGACCGTCCTGTCCGTGGTCGGGCTCGGGTGAGCCGACCGTGATGCGAACGTCTAGGCCCGCTGCCCGACCGTAAGATGGCGGCGACGGGCAAAACGGCAGGGGAAGCCGGAGCGTCGAGCCTCAGTACTGCCAGAAGATCCGCTGCAGTTCCTTGGTGTCGCTGGTCTTGGTCAGCGCGACCGCCGCGAGGATCTTCGCCTTCTGCGGGTTCAGGTCGTGCGCGACGACCCAGTCGTAGGTGTCGTCGGGCTGCTCGGCGTTGCGCAGCACGAACCCGTCGGGCACCCGGGACGAGCGGATGATCAGCGTGCCCTTGGCGCGGATGTCCTTCAGCGTGTCGACGAGATAGCCCGGCACCGAGCCGTTTCCGGTGCCGGCATTGACGATCGCCTTGGCGCCGGCTTCGACCGCGGCCTTGTAGGCGCCGGGGAACATGTTGCCCGAGCCGTAGACGATCGCCACCAGCGGCAGGCTGTCGATCGTGTCGATGTCGAACTCGGAGCTGGTGCCGTGGCGCTTGTCGAGGCTGCGGAAGAAGTAGGTCTTGCCCTCGACCACCATGCCGAGCGAGCCCCACTGGCTGAAGAACGCGCTCGGCACGATGTTGGTGCGCTTGGTGGCGTCGCGACCGGACTGGATCTGGTCGTTCATCGTCACCGTCACGCCCTTGCCGATCGCCTCCTTGCTGCCGGCGACCGCGACCGCGTCGAGCAGGTTGAGCGCGCCGTCGGCGGAGATGGCGGTGGACGGGCGCATCGAGCCGACGACGACGATCGGCTTGTCGGTCTTCACCACGAGGTTGAGGAACAGCGACGTCTCCTCCAGCGTGTCCGTGCCGTGGGTGACGACCACGCCGTCCACGTCGCTCTGCTTGACGAGCTGCGAGACGCGCTTGGCCAGCTGCACCAGCTGCGCGTCGGTGAAGCTCTCGGAGGCGATCTGGAAGACCTGCTCGCCGCGGACGTTGGCGATGGCCGACATCTGCGGCACCGCCGCGATCAGCTTCTCGACGCCGACCTTGGCCGCCTGGTAGGTCGCGCTGTTGGCGGCATCCGCGCCGGCGCCGGCGATGGTGCCGCCGGTGGCCAGGATCACCACGTTGGGCTTGCCGACCTTCGCCTCGACCGCCGCGTCGGGCATCTCGCGCGCGATCGCCGCCCCCGGCAGCGACAGGCTCGCCAGGAGAACGGCCGCGACCGCGGCACACCGGCTGGATCTGACAGACAGCATCGACAATCCTTCGTCATGACCGCCGCGGCGCGGCGTGCCGGCCGCATGGTAGGCCGGCCGTCCTACGAGGCAAGAACGAAGCCGCTCGCCGAAGCGTCGCCCTCGCCGAACCGTCATGCCGGATCGTTCCGCGAGCTTGAGCGTTTCCTCGAAACATTCGTCCGGGAGAGGCGCCCCCATGCTGACCTTCGCCAGCCTTCTGGAAGACGTGAAGGGCAACGCGCCCGCCCGTGCAGCGATGTCGCTTCTCGACGCGGCGCTCGCGCGTCGCACGTCGGACGAGCAGGGCGCCTTCTGGCGTGCGATCGACCTGTACTACGTGTCGCGCAAGGCGCCGGGCGCCGAGCCGCAAGCGACGGAGGCGGGTCCCTCTCCCACCACGCAGGCCCCGTGACGATCGGGCCTCGTCCGGCGAGACCCAGGGGTTGATCTCCGGCGGGGCTTGCGCGGCGGTCCCGCTCCGGCCGATCACGCGCACGGCGCGGCACTGCCGGGCCTTCGTGCCACCGCGATCCACAACAGTCAGGAACCCCATGTCCGAACCCGACGACGAGCCCCTCGACGCCGTCTCCCGCCTCTACGCGAAGATGCTGGCGATGGAGATCGTGATGGGCGTGCTGATCGGGCGCCTGTCGGAGGAGGACCCCGAGGTTCGAGAGGATGTGAAGCGCGACGTCGCGGTGCTCCTGGCCGACATGCCGATCGACGGGGCGAGCGAGGAGCTGATCGCCGCCGAGGTCCGCCGCGCTGCCGAGGCGCTGACGAGCGTGCGGATCGCCTAAGCGAGCGGATCGCCGTCGTCGTCAGGCGAACGGGTTTCTCACGATGGTCGGTTCCGTTTTCGATTCGGCGACCCTGCCCGGCAGGTCCGCCGCCTCGAGCGACGCGACGATCGCGTCGACCGTGGCCTTGAGCGCACGCGCCTGGGCCAAGCCCGCCGCGTCCCGCGTCAGGTCGAGGGAGCCGTGGAGCGCGATCGTCTCCGGGCCGTTCTCGAACGCGAGCGCCCCGATGGTCCTCACCGCGGCCCCATCGGCGAAGGGCTCGAAGGCGGCCTCGCCGCCCTTGGATTTCTTCATGGTTGATCCTCAGAAGATCGCGCGGAGCAGTTGCCGCAACGCACGGTGCAGCGCGCGCACGGCCTCATGGCCGAGCCAGTCCTGCCAAGTCTGCTCCCGTCCGCGGGGACGATGGTTGGCGATGTCGTCGCGGGAATAGGCGCGCGGCTCCGGTAGGGTCATCGCTGAGGCCTTCTGGCCCGGCGGCAGCGACGGGAAGGCGTCGATCCCGGCGATGGTGCGGAGCGCGGCGAGGGACACCGACTGGAAGGTCCCGCTGCCGTCGTTCGGCGCGAGCCAGGCACCGCCCTCCCCGGCCACCGGATCGTAGATCGCCTTGAACATCTGCGTCGGCACCAGCACCCGGCCGTTGATCGAGGCGAGCCCGTCGCCCGCGTAGACCGGCCCGGTCACGACGAAGAGCTGCCCGCGCCGGGTCGCGAGCCGGCGGGTGCTCTCCTCGATCGCGGCCCACAGGCTCCGGTTCAGCACGCGATCCTGCGGCACGATGTTGGCGAGGCTGAAGGATTGCGCCTGAGCCTCGCCGGTCGGCATGTCGCCGGCCGGCGCGAGATGGCCGCGGTCGAAGCCGCTGCGGACGTAGTCGTCGAGCCGCGCGCGGTCGTCCGGCGGGACGCGGTCCTCGTCGTGGAAGGCGTCGATCCGCTCCACCAGCCGCGCCGCCGCGACGCTCGCTCGCGTCAGGTGCTCCGCGGCGTAGAGCGGCGTTCGCGCCACGCCGGAATGCAGCACCGCGTAGGCATCGAAGCACAGGGCCAGCGTCCTGGGGGCGAGCTTCGGGTTGGTCAGCTCCGGCGCTCGGCCGTCGGCGAACAGCGCCGGGCAGGCGTCCGACGACCGCGCCGCGCCGCATCCGAGCAGGAGGACGACGGCGGCGAGGCGAGCCGGCTTCAGGAGCACGTGCGGACCCTTCGCGGGCCCGACGGCGTCGGGCGCTCGCGCCACGCGCACGGCCGCCCGAGCGTCCCCTCGAACGGGCGCACGTCGCGGTCGGGCCCACCCGGCACGGTCCGCGGCGGGCAATCCCCGAGATAGGCACACGCGAACGTGAAGTCCCCGTCGACCGGGCGGGGATCGGCCTCGGCTCCGGTGCTGAAGACGATGGTGAGAATGGTCAGGATTCCGGGCAGCACAATGCGGAGCGACGCGGGCCTCATGTGGCAGCGAAGGCACGAAACCGGGAAAAGGGAGGGATGAAACATTGATCGGATCCCACAAGGTCCGTAATTGGCACTATCATGACAGCGGCCGTACCAACGTTCCCGCGAGCGGGCGACGGCGAATTCGGTCGAGGCGTGGTCGGAACGACCCCGTCGTCACACGAGAGGCGGACCGCGTGCCGGTCGCCTCGGATCGACGCGGCCTGCCACGGATGCCTTTCGGGCCGGACGTCATAAGCGAGCGAGTGGTTCATTGACATCTCAAGAAAACGCCCCCTCGATTTTGGACGGTTTGTCCGAGACGTCCGCGTTGCGGTTGCTTCCGGAGAGCGATCTCCGGGCGGTGGCGGACGCGGTTCGCTCGGAGATGATCGAGGCCGTGTCGGTGACGGGCGGTCATCTCGGGTCGGGG
>NZ_JAKSYQ010000166.1:0-24793 GCF_022829665.1 Methylobacterium sp. E-041
GCCGTAGGCGAAGCCGCCGGTGCCGTACACGAGGGTGCGGTCGAAGGCGTAGCCGAGGCGACCGCGCACGGTGCCGAAGTAGTCGAGGCTGGAGAGGCCCGACGGGTTGTAGATCAGGTTGCCGGGCAGGATGCCGCCGCCAGCGACGGTGGCCGACGAGAAGCGGTTGCGGTTCTGGCCGAAGTCGACGTACTGCGCGTCGGCCTCGATGCCGATCACGACGCCCGAGCCCGGGGTGAACTGGTAGTTGTAGCCGACCTGGCCACCGCCGGTGAAGCCGTCGTTGCCGCGGCTGCCGCCGAAGGCGAGCACGCCAGCGCGGTTACCACCGGCCGGGCCGGCGAAGATCGCGTTCTGCGGCGAGACGCCGACGACGGTGGCGCCGCGGTTGTCGTTGGCATCGAAGCCGTAGCCGGCGTTGATACCGAAGTAGGCGCCCGTCCAGGTGAACACCGGAACCGGGGTGAACACCGGCGGCGGGGCGCGACGCGGAAGGTCGGCGGCGAAGGCGGAGCCGGCGAGCGCGATGCCGGCGAGGGCGGTGACGCCCCGAAGCATGGATTTCATGGTCTGGTCCTCATTCCATCTGGTGCCGCCGGCCTTTTGGCCCGTCCGGCACCGATTGCCCGTCTTTAAGTCAATGGCTCCAAGGATGCTGTTGCATCGCGGTAACGCCGACCGTCCTGAAGACGGCCCCTTTGTGGCGCCCCGCCGTTGTTGCCTTGGTACCTGTCCCGATAAACACACGCGAATGGTCAAGGTTCACTTTCGGCCACGCTTTTTTGGCGTCCCGCCTCTGGACAGATTGTCGCATGCGGTTCCTTCGATGGAACCCGCCTACGGCGTCAGCGCGATCGCCGAGATCAGCCGGCCGTAATCCGCCTCGGCGCGGTGCGTGGTCCGGCGGTAGCTGTAGAAGCGATCCGGGTCGGAATAGGTGCACAGGCCGAGGATGGCGGCTTCTCCGATCTCCGCCTGCTCCAGGCGGGAGAGCACGAAGCCCGGCAGGTCGAACTGCGCATGGTCGGGCCGCGTGCCGGCCGCGAAGAACCGATCCGATCCCGGCGCCTCGTCCCGGAAGCGCGTCATGAAATCCGTGCCCACCTCGTAGGCGCCCTGCGCGATCGTCGGGCCGAGCACCGCGACGATCGCCGAGCGGCGGGCGCCGAGCCCTTCCATCGCGGCGACCGTGGCCTCGACCACGCCGGTCAGCGCGCCCTTCCATCCCGCGTGGGCGGCGCCGACGACGCCGTTCTCGGGATCGGCGAACAGGATCGGGCCGCAATCGGCGGTGGCGATCCCGAGGGCGAGGCCCGGAACCCGCGTCACCATGGCGTCGGCCTTCGGGCGCTCCGACGGGACGAACGGCGCCTCGACCACGACGGCCTGCGCGGAATGCACCTGGTAGAGGCTGACTAGCCGATCCGCCGGCAGCCCGAGCTGCGCGCACATCCGCGCTCGGTTCTCGGCGACGGCCTCGGGCCTGTCCTGCGAGCCGAGCCCGCCGTTGAGGGAGGCGTAGAGCCCGTCGGAAACGCCGCCCTGCCGGGTGAAGAAGGCGTGGCGGATGCCCGAATGCGAGCTGAGTTCCGGCGCTTCGACGAACATGGCGGCTCCTGGCATGGCGGCTCCTGGCGAGACTTCGCGCCCGCGATGCGGGATCACGTCCGCCCGTCGATAACCGAAGGCGCCGGCGGTGACGATGGCACCCGCGCCGCCCTCAGCCGTGCGCGAATCCCGGCGGCGGCGGAAGGGTCGGCTGGGTGATCGCCATCGCCTTGAACAGGCTTCCCATCCCGCCGGGGGCCGGATCGGTGAGCCGGAGCGACGCGGCCGCGATCGCCTCGGCCTGGGCCGGCGTCGCGCGCGCCTTCAGCCGGGCCGCGCGGGCGGGAAGACCCAGCGCATCGAGGAAGGCGCGCTGATCGACGGGGCCGTGGATCGCCGCCCCCGCCTCGGCGGCCGCGCGCGCCAGGGCCGGAAAGTCGACATGCACGGTGAGGTCGGCCTTGCCCGGCGCGTCGAGCGGCCCGACGAAGCGATGCCCGGCGATCGCTTGGAGCGTGTCGCCGAAGCCCGGCCGGACATGGCCGTAATCGACGACGAGCAAGGCTCCGCCCTGGTCGCGGACGCGTTGCGCCAGGGTTCGCGCCAGGTCGAGGGCGGGGGCGGGCAGGGTCATCACCGCCCCCTCGGCCGCCGCGGCGGTGATCGCGACCGTCGGGTCGGGCGCGAGGCCGAAGGCGAGGGCGCCGTCCGCGAGGCCGACCAGGCGCTCGCACCAGCCGCGCGCCGTCCGCACGAACTGGCGCACGGGGAGGCAATCGAAGAATTCGTTGGCGACGACGATCGCCGGGCCGGGCGGCACCGAGGCGACGTCCGCGTGCCAGGTCGGCGTCGCCGCCCCGAGCGTCGCCTCTTGCGCCGCCCGCAGCACCGGGCTGGTCTCGACGAGGTGGAGGTCGATCGTCGCCGTCGGCGCCACGGTGCGCAGCGCCCGCAGCGCGTCGGCCATCAGCGTGCCGCGGCCGGGGCCGAGCTCCACCAGGCGCAGCGGGGCCGGCGCCGCCATCGCGGCCCAGACCGAGGCGATCCACACCCCGACGAGCTCGCCGAACATCTGGCTGATCTCGGGCGCGGTGGTGAAGTCGCCCCGCGGGCCGAGCGGGTCGCGGGTGCGGTAGTAGCCGTGCACCGGATGGCCGAGGCAGAGCGCCATGTAGCGGTCGATCCCGATCGGCCCGGTCTCGCGGATCAGGGCGGCGATCTCGGCGCCAAGGGGCGTGGGGCTCACGTCCTCACCGCGCCGTCTCCGTCTGCAGCGCGGCGGCCTCGACGGGATGGCGCGGCCGCGTGACGCCGCGGGCGGCGAGCACGATGAAGACCAGCCCGACCACGGCCATCGGCACGCAGAGCAGCATGCCCATGGTCACGCCGCCGCCGAGCGGCCCGAGATGGTCGCCGAACAGGTAGCCGAGCTGGCGGTCGGGCTCGCGGAACAGCTCGCAGACGGTCCGCGCGACGGCATAGCCGAGCACGAAGATGCCGCCGAGGAGGCCCGGCTTGCGGAAACCGAAGCGGTTTACCGCGAGCGCCATGACGATGAACAGCAGCAGCCCCTCGGTCGCGGCTTCGTAGAGCTGGCTCGGATGGCGCGGCAGCGGGCCGCCGGTGGGGAAGACGACGGCATAGGCGAAGTCGGGCGCGACCCGGCCCCACAGCTCGCCGTTCACGAAGTTGGCGATGCGGCCGAAGAACAGCCCGATCGGCACGACCACGGCGGCCAGATCGAGGAGCGTGTAGCCGCCGAGCTTTCGCGAGCGCGCGAACAGCAGCATCGCCAGGATCGCCCCGAGGAAGCCGCCGTGGAACGACATCCCACCGTTGCGGATCGCCAGGATCTCGATCGGGTCGTCGAGATACATCGGCAGATTGTAGAACAGCACGTAGCCGATGCGCCCGCCGAGGACGACGCCCAGCGCCACCCACACGATCATGTCGTCGATGTCGGCGGTGGTCGGGCGCCGCACCACGCCCCAGTAGCGGTCGGCCATCACCAGGCGGCGCGCGTAGAACCAGCCGCCGATCAGCCCGGCAATGTAGGCCAGCGCGTACCACTTGATGGTGATCGGCCCGATCGCGACGGCGACCGGATCGATGGCCGGGAAGGGCAGGGCGAAGAGCATCGGGACCTCCCGTGGAAACGCCGGCATTGGACGTGGGCCCCGGGAGGCGTCAAGCCTGGGCATCGGTCCTTGCTCAGGCCTCGGGCCCGATGGCGAGGAGGCACTGCCTGCCTCCCTAGCGAACCTAGTCGACTTAGCTAAGATCGTGCCGTCTTATAGTTGGGAATGTGCGATGCAGATAACCGTCCATGCGGCCAAGACTCAGCTGTCCAAGCTGATCGAAGCAGCTCTGCGTGGCGAGGAGGTCATCATCGCCCGTGGAAGCGAGCCCGTCGTCCGATTGGTCGCCATCCCGAAGACCACGTTCAAGATCGGTCTTCTGGAAGGTCGCGTGACAGGTCCGGGTCCCGACTTCCTCGAACCGATGGACGCCGACGCGCTCGACCTGTGGGAGGGTGGGCGTTGAGCGGAAGCCTTCTCCTGGACACGCATGCCTGGGCTTGGTCGCTCACCAACGATCGTCGCCTCTCCCTTGCGGCGCGGCAAAGCATATCTGCGGCCGCGACGGTTTATGTGAGCCCGATCACCTTCTTTGAAATCGGTCAGAAGGTGCGCCTCGGCAAATGGCCTGACATGGCCCCCTTCGCCGACAGCCTCGCCGACCTCCTCCTCCAGCAAGGCGGCAGAACTTCTGCGCTGACGGGTGAGATCTGCCTCATGGCCAGCACGATGGATTGGTCGCATTGCGACCCGTTCGACCGTCTGCCGGCGGCAACGGCGCCGATCCGCGCGATGCCGCTGATCTCGGCCGATGCCGTCTTCGACGGGCGCGTCACCCGCATCTGGTGAGACGCGCGACGCGCCCGGCCGTCACTGCGAGCGCCGCCCGAACGAGACCGCGTAGGCCTGGACCCGCGCGTCGATCAGGGGATCGTCCGAGACCTCGATCCCGTCGGTGAGGGCGTTCGGCAGGAACAGCAGCGCCTTCTCGGCGCTCGCGCTGTCGGCGACGGGCTTGGTCAGCGTCAGGGTGCCCATCTCGACCAGGCGGCGCTCCTCCGGCCACGGCTGGGTCGCGTCGTCGGTCCGGTCGCCGGGCTCCGCGAGCTGGGCCAGCACCTTGTAGGAGACCGGCGCCTTGCCGAGCCGCGTGCGGATCTCGCTCATCAGGTGGTCCGGCGCCTGCTTGGCGGCCTCCTCGGACCCGAGCAGCTCCTCGCCCTCGACCGGCACGATGCGGTAGCGGAAGGCCTGCCGCTTGCCGCTCGCGTCGACGAGGATGAAGGCGTTGACGCCGTTGTAGGTCTGGCGCGCCAGGCTCGTCGGGGTCCGGGCGGTGGCGCCGGCCTTGCCCGCGGCCGGGTGGCTCGCGACGAAGGTCTCGGCCGGCGTCGGCTTTCCGGCATCCTTCCCGCTCTTCGCGATCGCGACGAGCAGGTCGCGGAACTCCTCGCCGGTGGCGACGGGGAAGTACTTCAGGCTGTTGGTGACGACGTCCATCTCGCTGCCGTCGGCGAGCTTGAACTTGAGCGAGAGCCCGTGCGGGTTGGCGTTGGCCGCGCCGTCTGCGATCGTCGGGAGGCCGGTGGCGTCCGAGAAGCGGGCGGTGACCGGCACGGCGGCACCGGCGAAGACCGACGCCTTGCTGAGCTTGGCCGCCTCGGCGCTCGGCGTGAAGCGTCCTTCCACGACGGTCCCCTTGGCGTGGTTCGCCCGCATGCCCGGATGCTGCCCCCAGAGCGTGTTCATCGCGTCGACGGTCTGCTCGGCGGTGGTGCCGTCCTCGGCCGAGACCGGCGTGCCGGCCAGACCGGCGAGCATGAGGCCGCCCGCCAGGGCGCGTCGGAGGAGTGGAATACGGGTCATGCAGGTCTCCGGATCGGGGCGGCCCTCCGGCACCCGAGGCGGCGACCGGCGGCGATGGATGGCTATTGCCACGATCTGGAGTTGCACAAAAGGATCGAGCCGCGCGCCGCGATGCGAGGCCGTTTATCGGCGCGCGCCGCCGTCTGGACCGACGAGCCGCAGCCCATGCCCGTCGGGTCCCTCGGCGTAGGCGGTGCTGCCGTCGGCCGAAAGCCGCACCGGGTGGCCGGCCTGCCGGATCGCCGCGACGGCTTTGACGACGTCGGCGGTCTCGAGGACGAGCCGCGTCGTCGCCCGGTCGCGCGGACCGAAGGGCGCCGGGGTCGGTTTCTCCGTCGCGGGCTGGCGGTAGTGCAGCAGCTCCAGATGCGGCGTCGCAGGGCCGCCGGGTTCCAGGCCGAGGACGTCGACGACGGGGTCGGGGACGCCGTCGAGGCGCGCCTGCGCCTCGCCCGCGTTCAGACCTCGCTGCGCCACGCGGAAGCCGAGCAGCGCCGCGTGGAAGGCGAGCGCGGCCTCGAGGCTCGTCACGGTGATCGCCGAGTGGTCGATGCCGAGGAACAGGCCGGGCGCGGCCTGCCAGCGCTCGGCGGCGGGGCCGCCGGGGAAGGCGATCAGCTCCAACGGGTGCCCGTCGGGATCGCGGAACTTGTAGGCCGTCACGCCGCCCGACGTCTTGGGCAGGTCCTGCGGGCCGCCGACGCTGACGGCGGTCGGCGACAGGCGCGAGAGCTGCCCGAACGCGGCCTCCATCGCGCGGACGGGGATCGCGAGATGCTGGAAGACCGGATCGGTGGCACGGGGCGCGTCCGGGTACGGCGCGCCCGGCGGATCGAAGGCCAGGAACGCCACGATCTGCCGGCCGAGCCGCATCGTCAGGCGCGAGCCTACCGCCCCGGGGGATCCGTAGGCGTCGCCGATCGCAGCCGGCAGCGGCTCGATCGGGCCGACCCGCGAGAACCCGAGGCCGTCGCGATAAAACGCCTCCGTCCGCGTCAGGTCCGCGACGGTGCGCTCGAACCCGGCGATCGATCGGACCAGGGCGCTCACAGGAGCCGCGCCCCACGCCGGTTGGTGTAGATCGCGTAGAGGGTGTGCGAGGCGCAGAGAAAGAGCCGGCTGCCGTTGCGGCCGCCGAAGGCGAGGTTCGAGACCGTCGCGGGCACCAGGATCTTGCCGACGCGCTCGCCGTGCGGATCGATGCAATGCACGCCGTCCCCGGCGCTCGACCAGAGATAGCCTTCGTCGTCGAGGCGGAAGCCGTCGGCGAAGCCCGGCTCGACGGTGTGGAAGACGTCGCCGCCCGAGAGCGATCCATTCTCGGCGACGTCGAAGACGCGGATGAACTTCTTCGGCGCCTCGGCGAATTGCAGCCCGCTCTCGGCGACGTAGAGCTTCGTCTCGTCCGGCGAGAAGGCGAGCCCGTTCGGCCCGTCGAAGTCGCCGGCCACGACCGCGAGCGAGCCGTCGCGCGGGTCGAAGCGGTAGACGTTGGCGGGCAGCTCGGAGGCCTGCTTGCCGCCCTCGTAGTCGGTCTGGATGCCGTAGGGCGGGTCGCTGAACCAGATCGTGCCGTCCGACTTGCAGACGACGTCGTTCGGGGAATTCAGGCGTCGGCCCTGGTAGCGCTCGACCAGCGCGGTGATCGTGCCGTCGAGCTCGGTCCGGGTGATCCGGCGGTCGCGGTGCGAGCAGGAGAGCAGGCGCCCCTGCCGGTCGCGGGCGTGCCCGTTCTCGAAGCCGGTGCCCGAGCGGTACACCGAGACGCCGCCGGACTCGCTCCAGCGCATCACGCGGTCGTTCGGCAGGTCCGAGAACAGGAGCTCGTCGCGGTCGCCGAACCAGACCGGGCCCTCGCACCATCGGAAGCCCTCGGCGAGCATCTCCAGCGGCGCGTTCGGCAGCACGAACGCCTCGAACCGCGGCTGCGTGATCTCGAAGCCATCCATCGGCGAGGGCCTACTCGAAGCGTCCGGGCTGGTTCACGGTCGGCGTCACGTCGAGGCCGGTGACGATCATCGTGCACGGCTCGTCGCCGACCGTGCCGGAGAGATGCCCCTTCCGTCCGTCGCGCTCCTTGGTGTTCTGGTCCTCGCCCATCATCAGATCGCCCGGTCCCATCTCGACGCGGGTGCCGTCCATGGTCTCGACGAACCAGCGGCCCGACAGGATGGCGATCCATTGCGGCCGCGGGTTCTCGTGCCATTGCCCGACCCAGCCGACCGGCAGCACCGTGAAGGTGACGCCGGCCTGCGACGGCGCCTGCTTGTCGTTCCATTGCGGCGCGGTCTGCGGGTCGATGCCCTCGAACTTGAACGCCGACAGCGCGAACCGTTCCTGCCGGCTCACGCCCTCGGCGTCGGTGTAGACGTGCCAGTACGGCATCCTGGGCGGCGGCCCGCCGTCGTGCTGATCGGCCATGTCGGGTTCCTTGCGAGAGAGGGTCGTCAACGGTTGTCGGGGGCGGACAGGGCCGGGGCGGCCTGCGGGCCGCTCGAGAGCGGGTGCCGAACGACCTCGGAGGCCGGGGCGTAGGCGCCGCCGATCACCACCAGCAGAAGCCCGCCGACGAGGCCGAAGTTCTTGAAGAAGTCCCAGAAATGGGCACGGCCCTCGCCGTTCTTCGACCAGAAGTCCGGGAACCGCCAGAATGGGTGGTACATCAGCGCGGTGACGGCGCAGAAGCCGGCGAGGAGGAAGGCCGCCGCGCGATCGAAGATGCCGGTCACGATCAGAACCGGCGTCACCGCCTCGACGAGGATGCCGAGCACGAGCAGCAGGGCCGGGAAAGGCAGCGGGCCGGAGCGCGCCTGCCCCATGGCCTCGTCCCAGTGCGCGACCTTGTCGTAGGCGCTCAGCGGAAACATGAAGACGAGGCAGAGCTTGGCCGCGAGCGGCACGGCGACGAGATCGAGCCACGTCATCGGGGGCCTGGGGTGACGGGCATCGCGAGATCCGGGGCGAGACGGGGGGAGGGGCGGCGTTCGTGCTCGAGGGCCCAACGCCGCTCACCCGCCGCAGTTGCCGGGCCGGGCGGCGGAAGCGGGTGCGTTTGCTGCATCGCAGCGCGCACGATGCCGTGACCGGCCAGCCTGGAACGCCTCCAGGCTTGTGCCGTTGGCCGGCGAACCCGTTTTCTCCAGCGTATTGCAGTGCGAGGCCGACCGATGCGAGAGGACCATTACGACGTCATCGTGATCGGCTCGGGCCCCGGCGGCGGCTCGCTGACGTCGCGGCTGGCGAAGACCGGCAAGCGCATCCTGCTGCTGGAGCGCGGCGACTACCTCCCGCGCTCGCAGGACAACTGGAATTCGAAGACCGTCTTCGTCGACGGCGCCTACCAGGCGAAGGAGACCTGGTACGGCGGCGACGGCCGCACGTTCAGCCCGGCGTTGCACTACTATGTCGGCGGCAACTCGAAGGTCTACGGCTCGGCGCTGCTGCGGATGCGCGAGCGCGATTTCGGCGAGGTCCGTCACGTGGACGGCCTCTCGCCGGCCTGGCCGGTCTCCTATGCCGAGTTCGAGCCGTATTACGGGCAGGCGGAGGCGCTGTTCGCCGTGCACGGGCAACGCGGCGAGGATCCGAACGAGCCGTGGGCGAGCGGCCCCTACGACCATCCCCCGGTCAGCCACGAGCCGCGCATCCAGAAGCTGTCGGACGACTGGGCAAAGGTCGGCCTCAACCCGTTCCACCTGCCGCTCGGCATCAAGCTCGACGAGCGCAACGGCAAGCCGACGCCGACCAGCATCTGCATCCGCTGCGACGCCTTCGACGGGTTCCCGTGCCTGCTCAACGGCAAGGCCGACGCGCAGGTGATGACCGTCGACCCGACGCTGGCCCGGCACGACAACGTCACGCTGCTCGTCAACGCCTACGTCTCGACGCTCGAGACCGACCCGTCGGGCCGCACCGTGACGGCGGTGAACGTCACCCGCGAGGGCCGGGCGGAACGCTACTCCGCCGACATCGTCGTCGTCGCGTGCGGCGCGCTGTCCTCGGCGCTGCTGCTCCTGCGCTCGGCCAACGCGGCCCACCCGAACGGGCTGGCCAACGGCTCCGACCAGGTCGGGCGCAACTACATGCGCCACACCATGTCGGTGCTGATGGCCCTGTCGAAGGAGGTCAACGACACCGTCTTCCAGAAGACGCTTGCGGTCTCGGACTTCTACTTCGAGTCGAAGGACTGGGAATTTCCCATGGGCCTGATCCAGATGTGCGCCAAGACGCATCCGGAGCAGATCCGCGGCGAGGAGTTTCCGAAATGGACCGGCTTCCTGCCGAATGCCCCGTTCGAGATGGTGGCGCGCCACTCGATGGACTTCTGGCTGCAGAGCGAGGACCTTCCGCATCCCGACAACCGGGTGATGCTCGGCCATGACGGCCGCGTGATCCTCGACGTGCGCGAGACCAACCGCGAGGCGCACGACCGCCTGCGCGGCAAGCTCGAGGACCTGCTCCGTCCGGGCGGGCTCTACACCTACCTGTTCGAGCGCTCGCTCTATCTCGGCAAGAACATCCCCCTGAGCGGGACCGCGCATCAGGCCGGCACGCTGCGCTTCGGCACCGATCCGAAGGCGTCCGTACTCGACCTGACCTGCAAGGCGCACGAGCTCGACAACCTCTACGTCACCGATGCGAGCTTCTTCCCCTCGATCGGCGCCGTGAACCCGACGCTGACGATCGTCGCCAACGCGTTGCGCGTCGCCGACCACATCGCCGAACGGCTGGGCTGACGGGCTCGATCGCGACCCGCTTCGGACGAGCGCGTGACGCCTGGTCGTCACGCCCGCCGCGGCATCCGGAACGGCAGCATCAGCCGCACCAGCGGATTGCGGAAGCGGTCGAGCGACAGGCTCTCGTGGACCGGGCGCACCGTCTCGCCGGCGAGCCGGGCCGAGAGCAGCGAGCGGGAGTAGAATGGCGTGTCCTCGAAGGTCCGCACCACCTCCGCCCGCCCGTCGTCGCTGCGGGTCGCGCGCGGCACGCGCCAGATCCGCGTCGGCGGCAAGGCCGCGGCGAGGGGCGGGCGGAGATCGCGGCGGGCGCCGGTGCGGTCGAAGCGGAGCGAGAGGTTCTGGCCCGAGCCGTCGCGGCGGCACACGTCGTAGAGGATCGCCGCGCCGTCGCCGAGGTCCGCCCGGCACCAGGTCCAGCTCGTGAAGGCTTCGGCCAGCGGCTCGTCGCCGTGATTGGTGTCGAAGTAGGCGGTGCCGGACCAGCGCACGGACGGCGCGTCGAGCGCGACCTCGACGGGCGAGGACGGCGCCATCGGCCACCAGCGATGCGCGCCCCGCGCGTCCAGGGTGAAGGGCCCGGGCGTGATCCCGCCGGGATAAAGCTTCACCGTGCCGCGGACCCGCGACGGGACCGGCGCCGTGGTCTCGTCGAGGGTGATGGTGAGCGAGGTGCCGTCCCAGGCCATGCCGCTCGGCCCGATCCGGATCTGCGTCGCATCGCGCGACAGGGCGCGGCTGCCGCGCTCGGTCATGCAGAAGCGGTTTTCGCGCGCGCCGTAGAGGACGACGTTGACGGCGCAGTGCTCGAACGGGTTCCGCGTGGCGTCCCAGGCGTAGTAGGGCGAGAACACGCTGCCGATCAAGGCGATGATGGTCAGCCCCTGGGTGCCGTCCGCGCTCAGGGCGTCGACGTACCACCAGACATAGCCGTCGCGGCCGACCGGCGTGTCGAAGCGGGGCGCGCCGCCCGCCGATCCGCCAGCAGCGTGTCCGCCGCGATCCGCCCCGATTGCGCCGCCATCGGCACCCCCGGCCCCGGATGGACGCTGCCGCCCGCCAGGTACAGGCCCGGCAGCCGGGTCCGCGCGCCCATCCGCTTGAAGGTCGCGCTCCAGCCGTGCGAGGCCCGGCCGTAGAGCGCCCCCCCGGTCGCCGGGAACAGGGTGCCGAACCGGGCCGGCGTGGTGACCGCCGTCTCGGCGGCGGAGATCGTCAGGCCGCACGCCGTCAGCCGTGCCCGCATCGTCGTTTCGCATGCGTCGATCTCCGTATCGGTGAAGGGGCGCTCGCCCCGGGCCGGCGCGTTGACGAGGCAGAGCAGGCGCTCGGGCCCGTCCGGCATCGCGTCGCCGGCCCGATCCTGCGCGCAGACGTAGGTCGTGGGGTCGGGCGGCAGCCGCCCGCGGCGGATCGCGTCGAACTCGGCCCGGTAGTCGCGTCCGAAGAACACGGTGTGGTGCGCCAGCGGAAAGCCCGCGGTGCGGGCGTTTAGGCAGAAGGTGATCGCCGAGAGCGAGCGCTCGGCCGGCGCCACCGGATCGGCGGCGGCGACCACCGCGGGCCCGAGCAACCCGGCGGCGAGCGCCGAGACGTCGCCGTTCATCACCACCGCGTCGGCCGCGATCCGCTCGCCGTCGGCGAGGACCACGCCTGAGACCGCACCGCCCGAGACCAGGATGCGCGCGACGTGCGCGCCGGTGCGGATCGTCGCGCCGCGCTCGCGCGCCAGCGCGGCGACCGCCGCGGCGAGCCGGCTCAAGCCGCCCTCGATCGACCACACGCCCGCCTGCTCGACATGGGCGACGAGCATCAGCGTCGCCGGCGCCTGATACGGCGAGGAGCCGCAATAGGTGGCGTAGCGTGCAAACAGCTGCCGCAGGCGCGGATCGCGGAAGTAGTCGCCGAGCGCCCCCCACAGGGTGGCGAAGGGCTGGATCCGCCACAGGTCGCCCAGCCCCGACAGGCCGGCGCGACGGGCGAGGTCGACGGGTCCGGGCCGGGCGCCGCGGATGAACGGCGCGTCGAGGGTGCGGAACACCTGCTCGGCCCGCGCGCAGAAGCGCCGGTAGCCCTCGGCCTCGCGCGCGCCGGCGAAGGCGGCGATCGCGTCGGCGGAGGCGTCGACGTCGGCGAGCAGGTCGAGCCGCTCGGACGCGCTCCAGGCGTGGCGGGCGAGAATGCGGGCGGGGCTCAGCGCGACCCACTCACCCAGATCCGCACCGGCCTCGGCGAAGATCTCGTCGAGGATCCAGCGCATGGTGAACACGGTCGGGCCGGCCTCGATCCGGGTGCCGCCGACCGGCACGCTGCGCATCTTGCCGCCGGGCACGCCGGCGGTCTCGAGCAGCGTCACCGCGCATCCGGCCACGGCGAGCCGGAGGGCGGCGACGAGCCCGCCGATGCCGCCCCCGATCACCACGACCCGCTGGATCACCATCGTTCCCCCGTGCCGCACGACGATCCGGCATTGATCTCACCCGCGACAAGTGTCAATCATAGATGACACTTCAAAAAGTCAAAGCAAATTGACACTGGAGGTCACGGTGGACGCAGGCCAGCGCATCGAACGGACCCTGGACAACGCGGTCGCCTACGCCGAGGCGCCGGGCGCCCCACCGCGGCTCGCCGAGGCGATCCGCTACGCCGTGTTCCCGGGCGGCCATCGCATTCGGCCCCGGCTCTGCCTGGCGGTGGCCGCCGCCTGCGGCGACGACGATCCGGCCGCCGCCGAGTCCGCCGCCGCCGCGATCGAGCTGCTGCACTGCGCCTCCCTCGTCCACGACGACCTGCCCTGCTTCGACGACGCCGAGACCCGCCGGCAGAAGCCCACCGTGCACGTCGCCTTCGGCGAGCCGCTGGCGGTGCTCACCGGCGACGCGCTGATCGTGCTCGCGTTCGAGACGTTGGCCCGGGGCGCGGCCAGGAACCCGCATCGGCTCGCGGCGCTCGTCGGGCTGGTCGCCCGCGCGGTCGGCTCGCCGGTCGGCATCGTCGCCGGCCAGGCCTGGGAATCGGAGGAGCAGGTCGCGCTGTCGAACTACCAGCAGGCCAAGACCGGTGCGCTGTTCGCCGCCGCGACGGTGGCGGGTGCGGCGGCGGCGGGCGCGTCGCCGCTGCCGTGGCGGCTCCTCGGGGAATGCCTCGGCGAGGCCTATCAGGTCGCCGACGACCTGCGCGACGTCGCCTGCCGCCAGGAGGAGATCGGCAAGCCCGCCGGCCGCGACGCCACCCTCGGCCGGCCGAACGCCGCCCTGCTCCTCGGCATGGGCGGCGCCCTCGAGCGGCTGAAGCGCCTCTCGGCGGAGGCGATCGAGGTGATCCCGACCTGCCCGGGCGCCGACGCGCTGCGCGCCGAGATCGCCGCGCAGACCCGGCTCTTCCTGCCCGCGAGCCTCGCCCACGAATTCGCCTGAGGCGAGGGGCATGGCGGCGGAAACCAGCGTGGGCATCGTCTCCGGCGGGGAGAAGAACGACCTCCGCGCCGTCCCGCTCGCCTCGGCGGGGGGAGGGTGGCTCGCGTTTCGAAACCTTCGCGAGCGCTGGCGCGCCTTCCGCATCGCCCGCGTCGCGAGCCCCGCATTCCAGCGTTGGGCCGCCGGGTTTCCGCTGACGCGCCGCATCGCGCGGACGAACACCCGGGCGCTGTTCGACCTCTGCGCCGGGTTCACCTACTCCCAGGTGCTGCTCGCCTGCGTCCGGCTCGACCTTTTCCACACGCTGCAGCCCGGCCCGCTCGCGACGGCCGTGCTGGCCGAGCGCCTCCGTCTCGCACCGGAGCGGGCCGAGCGCCTCCTGAAGGCCGCCGCCTCCCTCGACCTGATCGGCCGCCTGCCCGACGCGCGCTGGGCGCTGGCCGACCTCGGCGCGGCGCTGATCGGCAACCCGTCGGTGGCGGCAATGATCAAGCATCACGCCATGCTCTACGCCGATCTCGCCGACCCGGTCGCGCTGCTGCGCGGCGAAGGACCCCCGACGCAACTCTCGGGTTACTGGCCCTACGCCAAGGCCGCCGAGCCGGACGCCGCGGAGGCCGAGGCGGTCGCCGGCTACAGCCGCCTGATGGCGGCCTCGCAGGCGCTGATCGCCGAGGACGTGCTCGACGCCTATCCGCTCGGATCGCACGCCTGCCTGATGGATGTCGGTGGCGGGGAGGGCGCCTTCGTCACCGCCGCCGCGGCCCGCCACCCCGGCCTGCACCTGATGCTGTTCGACCTGCCGGCGGTCACCGCCCGGGCCGAGGCGCGCCTCGGTGCGGCGGGCCTGACGGTCGCCTGCCGCGGCGGAAGCTTCTTCTCCGATCCGCTGCCGCGCGGCGCCGACGCGATCTCGCTGGTGCGGATCGTCCACGACCACGACGACGCCCGCGCCGCGGTGCTGCTGCGTGCGGCGCACGACGCGCTGCCCCCCGGCGGCACGCTGCTCATCGCCGAGCCGATGGCCGGGACGCGGGGGGCCGAGCCGATCGGCGACGCCTATTTCGGCTTCTACCTGCTCGCCATGGGCAGCGGCCGCGCCCGCACCGTCGAGGAGCTGACCGCGATGCTTCGCGATGCCGGATTCGACGCGATCCGCAGCGTGAAGACCCGTCGTTCCCTGCTGACGCGCCTCGTCGTCGCCCGCAAACGAGGCGAAGTGTAAATTTGGCTTGACGCTTTGCGTTGTCATTCTAGGATGACTGATGGCCGACCAGGAGAGTCGGGCCAGGGATGGAAGAGGCACCGCACATGGACGCGCTCGCCGTCGTTCTCGAGAAACCGGAGGTGCTGGCGCTCAACCGCCTGCCGCTGACTCCGGCCGCAGAGGGCGACGCGGTGGTCGCCGTCACCTGGAGCGGGATCTCCACCGGCACCGAGCGCCTGCTCTGGACCGGGCGGATGCCGAGCTTCCCCGGCATGGGATACCCGCTGGTGCCGGGCTACGAGTCGGTCGGCACCGTCGAATCGGCGCCCGCGGGCTCGGACCTGAGCGTCGGCCAAGCGGTGTTCGTGCCGGGCGCGCGCTGCTTCGGCACGGTGCGCGGCCTGTTCGGCGGCGCCGCCTCGCACCTGATCGTGCCGGCGGAGAAGCTGGTGCCGGTCGACCCCGCCCTGGGCGAGAAGGCGATCCTGCTGGCGCTCGCCGCCACCGCCTACCACGCGATGGCGAGCAACGCCCCCGGCGAGCGCTCGCTGATCGTCGGCCACGGGGTGCTCGGGCGCCTGCTGGCCCGGCTCACCGCCCTGTCCGGCGCGATGCCGACGGTGTGGGAGACCAATCCGGTCCGGGCGCGGGGCGAATTCGGCTATCCCGTCATCCACCCCGATCAGGACGAGCGCCGCGACTACGCGACGATCACCGACGTCAGCGGCGATGCGAGCCTCCTCGACACGCTGATCGGGCGGCTGTGCTCCGGCGGCGAGATCGTGCTCGCCGGCTTCTACGAGGCGCCGCTCGCCTTCGCCTTCCCGCCGGCCTTCCTGCGCGAGGCCCGGATCCGGGTCGCGGCCGAGTTCCGGCCGCACGACCTCGCGGCGGTGAGCGCGCTCGTCGCACGCGGCGCTCTCTCCCTCGACGGCCTGATCACCCACCGGCGCCCGGCGTCGGAGGCGGAGCAGGCCTATCGCACGGCCTTCGGCGAGCCCGAGTGCCTGAAGATGATCCTCGACTGGAGGAACGCATGAACATGCACCTGACCAACGCCGCGCTCCGCGCCGAAGCGGCCATCGAGCCGGATCCGGTGGCGACCGCGCCGGCGAAGAAGGAAACGCAGATCATCGCGATCTACGGCAAGGGCGGCATCGGCAAGTCGTTCACCCTGGCCAACCTCAGCTACATGATGGCCCAGCAGGGCAAGAAGGTCCTTCTCATCGGCTGCGACCCGAAGAGCGACACCACCTCGCTGCTGTTCGGCGGCAAGGCCTGCCCGACCATCATCGAGACCTCGACCCGGAAGAAGCTCGCCGGCGAGCCGGTGGCGATCGGCGACGTCTGCTTCAAGCGCGACGGCGTCTACGCGATGGAGCTCGGCGGCCCCGAGGTCGGGCGCGGCTGCGGCGGCCGCGGCATCATCCACGGCTTCGAGCTTTTGGAGAAGCTCGGCTTCCACGAATGGGGCTTCGACTACGTCCTGCTCGACTTCCTCGGCGACGTGGTCTGCGGCGGCTTCGGCCTGCCGATCGCCCGCGACATGTGCCAGAAGGTCATCGTCGTCGGCTCGAACGACCTGCAGTCGCTCTACGTCGCCAACAACGTCTGCTCCGCGGTCGAATACTTCCGCAAGCTCGGCGGCAACGTCGGCGTCGGCGGCCTGGTGATCAACAAGGACGACCACACCGGCGAGGCCCAGGCCTTCGCGGCCGCCGTCGGCATCCCGGTGCTGGCCTCGATCCCGGCCGACGACGACATCCGCAGGAAGAGCGCGAACTACGAGATCATCGGCCGGCCCGACGGGCGCTGGGGCTCGCTGTTCGCCGATCTCGCCCAGAACGTCGCCGAGGCGAAGCCCAATCACCCGACGCCGCTTTCGCAGGACGGCCTCCTCGGGCTGTTCTCCAGCGAGACCACCGGCCGCGACGTGGTGCTGGTGCCGGCGACCTTCGAGGACATGTGCGGCGTCGCCCACGTCGCCAAGCCGTCCCTCGAAGTCGTCTACGACGAGGTTTGAGGCGCATGGCCGTCACCCTCGACATCGCCGCGCTCCGCGCCCGCCGGGAAATCCCGGCCTCGACGCTCGCCGCCGCGCAGGCGCCGGCCGTGAACCTGGCGGCGACGAAGGGCGACGGCCTCGGCTGCCATGCCGGCAAGGACGTGATGCGGGCCGCCGCCGCCGAGGCCGGCATGAGCGAGACGCTGGACCGGCTGGCCAAGGATTACCCCGTCGGGCCGCACGACCAGCCGCAGAGCATGTGCCCGGCCTTCGGCTCGCTCCGAGTCGGCCTGCGGATGCGGCGCGCCGCGACGATCCTGTCCGGCTCCGCCTGCTGCGTCTACGGGCTGACCTTCACCTCGCACTTCTACGGGGCCAAGCGCTCGGTCGGCTACGTGCCGTTCAACTCGGAGACGCTGGTCACCGGCAAGCTGTTCGAGGACATCCGCGAGGCGGTGTTCCTCACGGCCAAGCCCGCCGATTACGACGCCGTCGTGGTGATCAACCTCTGCGTGCCGACGGCCTCGGGCGTGCCGCTGCGCCTGCTGCCGAAGGAGATCGACGGCGTCCGCATCATCGGCATCGACGTGCCGGGCTTCGGGGTGCCGACCCATGCCGAGGCCAAGGACGTGCTCGCCGGCGCGATGCTGCGGTTCGCGCGCACGGAAGCTGAGCAGGGCCCGGTCCAGGCGCCGCGCGCCGGCCGCTCCGAGCGCCCGACGGTGACGCTGCTCGGCGAGATGTTCCCCGCCGATCCCGTGGTGATCGGCGCGATGCTGGAGCCGCTTGGCCTCGCCGCCGGCCCCGTGGTCCCGACCCGCGAATGGCGCGAGCTCTACGCAGCGCTCGACGGCGCGGCGGTGGCGGCGATCCACCCGTTCTACACCGCGAGCATCCGCGAGTTCGAGGCGGCCGGCCGGCCGATCGTCGGCTCGGCGCCGGTCGGCGTCGACGGCACCGCGGACTGGCTCGACCGGATCGGCGAGGCCTGCGCCGTCCCGCGCGGCCTGGTCGAGGCCGCCAAGAACCGCCTGCTGCCGCCGATCCGCGGCGTGCTCGCCGCCGCCCCGATCCAGGGCCGCATCACCCTCTCCGGCTACGAGGGCTCGGAGCTGCTGGTCGGGCGCCTGCTGATCGAAAGCGGCGCCGACCTGCGCTACGTCGGCACCGCCTGCCCGAGGACGCCCTGGGCGGAGGCCGACCGCGACTGGCTCGAGGCCCGCGGCGTCCAGGTGAAGTTCCGGGCCTCGCTCGAGGACGACCTCGCCGCGATGCGCGAATACCGGCCCGACCTCGCCGTCGGCACCACGCCGGTGGTGCAGAAGGCCAAGGAGGCCGGCACGCCGGCTCTGTACTTCACCAACCTGATCTCGGCACGGCCGCTGATGGGCGTCGCCGGCGCCGGCTCGCTCGCCAAGGTGATCAACGCCGCGCTCGGCAACAAGGGCCGCTTCGACGCGATGCGCGGCTTCTTCGAGGGCGTCGGCACCGGCCACGCCGCCGGCGTCTGGGAGGCGGTGCCGCAGCTGCGCAAGAGCGTGGCGCGGGCGCCCGCGCCGAAGAAGCACGACCAAGGTCTCCTGCTGGACAACACGCCTATCGGGGAGATGGCCTGATGCTCGTCCTCGATCACGACCGCGCCGGCGGGTACTGGGGTGCCGTCTACGTCTTCACGGCGATCAAGGGCCTGCAGGTCATCATCGACGGCCCCGTCGGCTGCGAGAACCTGCCGGTCACCTCGGTGCTGCACTACACCGACGCGCTGCCGCCGCACGAGCTTCCGATCGTCGTCACGGGCCTCGGCGAGGAGGAGCTCGGCCGCCACGGCACCGAGGGCGCGATGAAGCGGGCGCATGCGGTGCTCGATCCCGGCCAGCCCAGCGTCGTCGTCACCGGCTCGATCGCCGAGATGATCGGCGGCGGGGTCACGCCGGAGGGCACCAACATCCAGCGCTTCCTGCCGCGCACCATCGACGAGGACCAGTGGCAGACCGCCGACCGGGCGATGCGCTGGCTCTGGCAGGAATACGGCGCCAAGCGCTTCGCCAAGAAGGGCATCCCGCCGCGTCCCGCGCGCAAGGAGGGCGAGCGCCCGCGGGTCAACCTGATCGGGCCGGCCTACGGCACCTTCAACATGCCCTCCGACCTCGCCGAGATCCGGCGCCTGGTCGAGGGGATCGGCGCCGAGATCAACCTGGTCTTCCCGCTGGGCTCGCATCTCGCCGACGTGCCCAAGCTCGTCAATGCCGATGCCAACGTCTGCCTCTACCGCGAGTTCGGGCGCCTGCTCTGCGAGGACCTGGAGCGGCCCTACCTGCAGGCGCCGATCGGCGTGCTCTCGACCACCAAGTTCCTGCGCTCGCTCGGCGAGATCCTCGGCCTCGATCCCGAGCCGTTCATCGAGCGCGAGAAGCACACCACGATCAAGCCGGTCTGGGACCTGTGGCGCTCGGTGACGCAGGACTTTTTCGGCACCGCGAGCTTCGGCATCGTCGCGACCGACACCTACGCGCGCGGCGTGCGCCACTTCCTCGAGGAGGAGATGGGGCTGCCCTGCACCTTCGCCTTCGCGCGAAAGCCCGGCGCCAAGCCCGACAACGCGGCCGTGCGCGCGGCCATCGCGAACAATCCGCCGCTGGTGCTGTTCGGCTCGTTCAACGAGCGGATGTACGCGGCCGAGAGCGGCTGCCGGGCGGTGTTCGTGCCGGCCTCGTTCCCCGGCGCGATCATCCGGCGGCACACCGGCACGCCGTTCATGGGCTATTCCGGCGCGACCTACCTCGTGCAGGAAGTCTGCAACGCGCTGTTCGACATGCTCTTCCACATCCTGCCGCTCGCCCGCGACATGGATGCGGTCGAGGCGACGCCGGCGCGGATGCATCGCGAATTGCCGTGGAACGAGGCCGCGCGGGCGCTCCTCGACGCGCATGTCGAGCGCCAGCCGGTCCTGGTCCGGATCTCGATGGCCAAGCGCCTGCGCGATGCCGCCGAGCGCGGCGCCCGCCGCGACGGCGCCGGCGAGGTCGCACCCGGGCACGTCGAGACCGCCCACGACGCCCTGAAGCTCGGGGTCGCCGCATGAGCGCGTCCGCGAGCCTGCTGAGCCCTGCCGCCCACACCCCTTCGCCCCGGCTCCGGCCGGACGAATCCGCCCGCACCCCGCCGAGCCCGCGCCCTGCGCCGGCCCCAGCGCCCAGGAGGACATCCATGGCCCGATCGATCGATGCGACGTCCCGGCTCCACCAGGAGGAGGTCCAGTTCAAGGTCATCCTCGGCGCGACCTACCCGTTCTTCCTCGCCGCCGCGATCGCCCAGCGCGTGATGCCCGCGCGCGAGCCGGGCCGCCCGGCCCAGCGCCGCTCGGTCTTCGGCGAGGCCAAGGCCATGGCGGTCTCGGCCATCCCCTACGCCTTCATGGGCTGACGCCTTCGAGCCGCGCCGGATCGCGCTTCGCGCCGGCCGAGCCCTTCGAGACGCTTCCGTCCGGGCAGAACGGGTGGAAGTCCGGTCGTGGCACCCAACGCCGCCACGGCGCTCACCCCCGCGCGACCCTGCCGCGCGGTCAGCCAAACGGAGGTACTTCAACCATGGCCAATCCCGGAACGCTCGAACGACCGAGCAGCCTCTCGGGGCTGACGGAACCCGAAGCCAAGGAGTTCCACGCGATCTTCCTGACGAGCTTCATCATCTTCACCGCGATCGCCGTGGTCGCGCACATCCTGGTCTGGATGTGGCGCCCGTGGCTGCCCGGGCCGAAGGGCTACGCCATGCTCGAAGGCGGGGCCCAAGCCGTCCACGGCCTCGTCTCGATGATCTCGTAAGGGAGGACACCATGCACAAGGTCTGGCTCCTGTTCGATCCCCGCCGCACGCTGGTGGCGCTGTTCACCTTCCTCTTCGTCCTCGCGCTGCTGATCCACTTCATCCTGCTCAGCACCAGCCGGTTCAACTGGCTGGAGGGCGCCAAGGACTCGAAGGCGGCCTCCCTCCGGATCGTCGCGCCGACCCCGGCGTGACCCGGCCCCGCGGCGTACCGGCCGGGTTCCCGCCCGGCCGGCATGCCGCGCGAGACGCCGCGCACCGAAGGCAGCGGACCGGAGCCCCGATCCTCCCGCCCGCTGCGCCCGACACCCGAGCGCTGCCGCAAGGCCGCTCGCACGACCGCCCGCCCGAGCGCCCGACGGCCGCAGACCCATCCGGAGGCTATTCGCCATGGCGATGCTGAGTTTCGAGAAGAAGTATCGCGTCCGCGGCGGCACCCTCGTCGGCGGCGACCTGTTCGATTTCTGGGTCGGGCCGTTCTACGTCGGCTTCTTCGGGGTCACGACGCTGTTCTTCAGCGCGCTCGGCACGGCGCTGATCATCTACGGCGCGGCGCTCGGGCCGACCTGGAACATCTGGCAGATCAACATCGCGCCGCCCGACATCAAGTACGGGCTGGCGCTCGCCCCCCTGAAGGAGGGCGGCCTCTGGCAGATCATCACGTTCTGCGCCATCGGCGCGTTCTCGTCCTGGGCGCTGCGCGAGGTCGAGATCTGCCGCAAGCTCGGCATCGGCTACCACGTGCCCTTCGCCTTCGCGGTCGCGATCTTCGCCTACGTCGTCCTGGTCGTGGTCCGCCCGTTCCTGATGGGCGCCTGGGGCTACGGCTTCCCGTACGGCATCCTCAGCCACCTCGATTGGGTGTCGAACACCGGCTACCAGTACCTGCACTTCCACTACAATCCGGCGCACATGCTCGCCGTGACCTTCTTCTTCACCACGACGCTCGCTCTGGCGATGCACGGCGGCCTGATCCTCTCGGCGACGAACCCGGCCAAGGGCGAGACCGTGAAGAGCCCCGAGCACGAGGACACCTTCTTCCGCGACACGATCGGCTACTCGATCGGCACGCTCGGCATCCACCGCCTCGGCCTGTTCCTGGCCCTGTCGGCGGGATTCTGGAGCGCGGTCTGCATCGTGATCAGCGGCCCGTTCTGGACGCAGGGCTGGCCGGAATGGTGGGGCTGGTGGCTGAACCTGCCGGTCTGGCGCTGAGCCGCGAAGTCGCCCGGCCGCGATCGTCGCGCGGCCGGGGGCGGGACGGATACGGCCACCACGTCGCTTGAAGAACGCTCCCGGAAAGGGCCCAGGCAATGGCGTACTACCAGAACATCCTCACCCAGGTGCAGATCCGGCCGATCGAGGCGGAGCACGGCGTCCCGGTCGCCGTCGATTCGCGCTGGGGCAAGCCGTTCCACAGCTACCTGATGGGGCTGATCGGCAACGCGCAGGTCGGGCCGATCTACATCGGCTACCTCGGGGCGCTGTCCTTCGCCTGCGGGCTGATCGCCTTCGAGATCATCGGCCTCAACATGTGGGCGTCGGTGAACTGGGACCCGATCCAGTTCGTGCGGCAGCTGCCCTGGCTCGCCCTCGAGCCGCCGCGCCCGCAATACGGACTCCGGATCCTGCCGCCGCTCAACGAGGGAGGCTGGTGGCTGATCGCCGGCTTCTTCCTCACCGCCTCGATCCTGCTGTGGTGGCTCCGGCTCTACCGCCGCGCCGCGGCGCTCGGCCTGGGCAAGCACGTGCCGTGGGCCTTCGCCTCGGCGATCTGGCTCTACCTCGTGCTCGGCTTCATCCGCCCGATCATGATGGGCTCGTGGAGCGAGGCGGTGCCGTTCGGCATCTTCCCGCACCTCGATTGGACCGCCGCGTTCTCGCTGCGCTACGGCAACCTGTTCTACAACCCGTTCCACATGCTCTCGATCGTCTTCCTGTACGGGTCGACGCTGCTGTTCGCGATGCACGGGGGCACCATCCTGGCCTGCTCGCGCTACGGCGCCGAGCGCGAGATCGACCAGATCGTCGACCGCGGCACCGCCACCGAGCGCGCCGCCCTGTTCTGGCGCTGGACCATGGGCTTCAACGCCACGATGGAATCGGTCCACCGCTGGGCCTGGTGGTTCGCGGTGCTGACGACGCTGACCGGCGGCATCGGCATCCTGCTGACCGGCACCGTCGTCGACAACTGGTACCTCTGGGCGGTCAAGCACGGGGTCGCGCCGTCCTATCCCCAGGTCTACGGCCCGATCGTCGATCCCTCCAGCGTCGCCCCCTCGGTGCACCCATGAGAACCCTGCTCGCCGTCGCCGGCGCGGTCGCCGCGCTGTTCCTCACGATCGCCATGCTCGGCACCGCCGGCTGGACCCGCCCGCCGATGGCGCAGCAGCAGACCGGGTTCCGCGGCACTGCGATGGACGTCATCGAGACCCGGGCGAACAAGGCCGCCAAGATCGAGGCCAACCAGGCGCCCGCGCCGGCCGACCCGGCCGAGCCCGGGGGCGACAAGGCCTCGGCGGTCTACCAGAACGTCAAGGTCCTCGGCGATCTCTCGGCCGACAACTTCAACCGCCTGATGGCCTCGATGACCGAGTGGGTCGCCCCGGAGCAGGGCTGCACCTATTGCCACAACACCGAGAACATGGCCGACGACAGCCTGTACCAGAAGCGCGTCGCCAGGCGGATGCTGCAGATGGTCCAGCACATCAACTCGACCTGGAAGGAGAACCACGTCCACGAGGCCGGCGTCACCTGCTACACCTGCCACCGCGGCCAGCCGGTGCCGAAGAACATCTGGTTCGAGAATCCCGGCCCGAACGCGGGGCACGGCGTCATCCCGCGCAACAACGGGCAGAACGTCGCCAGCCCGCAGGTCGGCCTGACCTCGCTGCCCTACGGCGTCTACGCGGCGTTCTACGCGCACAAGAACACGCCCGAGGACGCGATCCGCGTCAACGCCACCTCGGCCCTGCCGGAGACCAAGGGCAAGCCGATCCAGGACGCGGAGAAGACCTTCGCGATCATGATCAGCATGGCGCAGTCGCTCGGCGTGAACTGCACCTTCTGCCACAACACCCGCTCGGTGGCGGATTGGAGCACGAGCACGCCCAACCGCGTCGCCGCCTGGCACGGCATCCGCATGGTCCGCGACCTGAACGAGGACTACATGCTGCCGCTCTCCGAGACGCTGCCGCCGAACCGCCACGGCCCGCTCGGCGACGTGCCGAAGATGAACTGCGCCACCTGCCACAACGGCGCCAACAAGCCGCTCAACGGCGCCCACGTGGTCGAGGCTTATCCCGAGCTCGCCGGGCCCGTCGCCTCGGCGGACATGCCGGCCGGCGTGCCGGCCCAGCCCGCGGCGACGCCGGATCCGGCGATGCCGGCGCCCGCGCCGAAACCCTGACGACCCCGGCCGGGCGAGCCCCGGTCGAACGTCCCGATCCCGAAACGGCCGCCGGACCCCCGTCCGGCGGCCGTTCTCGTTGCGGGAGGCGACGGGAGGCGCGGCGCGACCTTTGCACATCGGACGCGCATCTCGGTGAATACCGCCACTTTTCAGAAATCGCGCGCGCGTATACAGACAGGAAACACCATTCGCGTATTATATACGTACGGTTGCAAGCACACAGTGAACGAATGCATGCCGGGGGCAGGAACATGATGCGTGCGCGGGATCCCGGAGAGCTCGGCTCGGCCCTGGCGTCCTGCCGGACGGCGTTCGCCGGCGTCGCGGTGATGAGCGGCGTGGTGAACGTGCTGTACCTCACCGGCTCGTTCTTCATGCTGGAGGTCTACGACCGGGTGATCCCGAGCCGTTCGGTGCCGACGCTGATCGGGCTGATGGCGCTGGCGCTGACGCTGTACGCGTTCCAGGGGGCGCTCGAGGCGATCCGCTCGCGCATCCTCGCCCGCGTCGGGGCGGCGCTCGACGAGGCGCTGTCGGGCCGCGTGTTCGACCTCGTGGTGCGCGCGCCGCTCAAGGGGGCCGCCCCCGGCGACGGGCTGCTGCCGCTGCGCGACCTCGACCAGATCCGCGCGTTCCTGTCGGGCACCGGCCCGTCGGCGTTCTTCGACCTGCCGTGGCTGCCGATCTACCTGGCCGTCTGCTTC